>CAZYVN010000062.1:0-4071 GCA_964650925.1 uncultured Candidatus Saccharibacteria bacterium | reverse complement strand
CACAAGCCCCGGCGTGTCCTCATTGCCCGGCATGTCCTTGAGCGAATGCATCGCGGCATGGAGCTTTCCTTCGAGCACCGCCCCGCGGATTTGCGCCACGAAGGCGCCGCCCTTGCCGCCATGCGGCAACAGCTTGCTGACCTGGTCGCTATCGCCGGTGGTTTCGAATTTGACGATCTCGACGTCGATCCCGGGAACGGCAACGCCTCGAAAGAATGGTTATCTTAACGGGGACCAAGGGTGCGAATCACTCCCTTGACGCCCTGACAATTTAGTAGCAGCCTCTCCCGAGTACTCGCGAGAGTAGTGCGAACCGCGAACCTATATTAGCCTCTGAAAAATGTCAGATGAATCAGGAAATCATCACTATGTACCGCAATGGTATCAAAAGAAATTCATGTTGCCGGGTGAACATGAGCTTTTCCATTTGGATTTGAAGCCTGAGACATTTACCGATCCTCGAGGAGTTGCCCATGCAAAGAAAGCTCTCAAACGACAAGGAAGTAAGAAGTGCTTTGTCGAAGAAGATCTTTATACTACAAAGATTCGAGGCATTGAGACAAAAGACATAGAGAAATACTTTTTCGGCGATATTGATACTAAAGGTCGTCCTGCCGTTGAATATTTCGAGGGTTTTGACTATCCTCTCAAACCTTGGGGTGAATCACTTCAGGATATTATGCGCTATATGAGTACGCAGAAGCTGAGAACTCCAAAAGGTCTATCATTTCTCAGCGATAAAATTGGTAGCAAAGATAAGGATGCGATTCTGCGTAACATGATCCGAGTGCGTAATGTTCATGCCGCTATTTGGATGGAATGTGTCTGGCTTATTGCAGATGCTTCACAATCGGAAACAAAATTCATTATCTCTGACCATCCCGTTACTGTTTATAATCGTGAATGTGGTCCTCGCTCCAGTTATTGTCGAGATTCAAATGATCCCGAAATATGGCTTGAGGGAACTCATACGATTTTTCCGCTTTCGATTGATAAAGTCCTCATCCTTACAAATCTATCTTGGGTGCGAAATCCATATCAGTCCGCTACGAACCTCAGACCAAATCCAAACCCATACCGCAATGCTATATTCAAATTCACTGAAGTTCAGGTTCGGCGAAAACTGAGTGAACAAGAGGTGCGAGAAATTAATTTCATAATAAAAAGCCGAGCTTCCCGACATATAGCCGCTGCAAAGGAGGAATGGTTGTACCCCGAACGTCACGTCTCAAAATCTGGTTGGAATACTTTTGGTCATGGTTATCTATTGATGCCTGATCCTCGTGCAGTTCACTGGGGAGGAACTATCATGTGGGGCGGTGGCCCAGGCGGACCAGGTGCGATGGATGAATACGGAAGGTTGCCAGGAGATCCAGATTTTGAAGCAGAGACAACAAAAGGAAAAGAGTATCAAACCCTCCCTTGGTTTCAGGGAGAATTTGCAAAGTTATTTGGCCCTTATCGCCGAGGCCGTTGTATGCAACATATTGAAATTGAAAAGGAACGAGACGATGATGAATTTCACCAGTATCATCTTGGGCTTCAGAAAAAGAGCTACAAAGAACGGCATGGCAAGAAAAAGAAATAGTGATTGACACGCTTAGTTTATAAAATAAAGGCATGAATTTTGAACGTGCCATTAAGACAACAACTAAGCTTCTCAAGAAACGAGATCCAAAAACATTCAGCAGTTCGTGGGTACACATTCATTGTTCTCCGGTATACCACTTTGTTAGAACAAATTTTAGAACAGAGACAGACGATATAGATTGGGATAGGTTCACTATTGCGCTTCCTCGCAAATATGCAAAGCGGTGGATTCGATACAAAAGAGAAATAGCGAAACCCTACGAGAATCAAGATGAACTAAATATTATTCTTGCCAAGTATCAAGACAAAATGTACACGTTTGTCGCCTTGGTTAACGATGACGATAAGGAAATCAGGAACAAAATTGTCATTGCTCTTGTCCGAATATCTCAAAAAGGAAATATTCTTGCCCAACAAGAGCTGGTGAAGTGGCTCAAATATACAGTCGACGATTGGATTGATAAGTTCTACCCTCTATTTAAATGGAAAGGATACACAGATGACATTGAAGATAAAATTTTAGGATGTATCCGCTGTTACAAATACACTGGTTCGTTTTTCGGCTATCTTTTCAAGACTCTAGAATACTCAGGTCGTGGGATACGACCATTACAGGCATGGTCACTCGACAAATCAGTTGGTGATGACGGAGCGACCATGATTGACTTTGTATCACAGGATGTGGAAACGGGAGAAGTGAGGTTGTTTGGCCGGTAATAATCTAATAAAATATGGACATGAACAAAGATTGTGAAAAATGTCATGGCAGAGGCACCTATATGTACGATGAGAATCATGCAAAGCCATGCGAAGTTTGCTGTGACCATTCTGAAGGCTGGTGGAAACTGAAAGAACACTACGGAAATGACAATGGAAAGTATGCGTGTAAAAAGGGTTGTGGGACTGTGGTTGAGAAAGGACCGACTGAACAAGTGGTTAATGCTTAGTATTTAAGCCAATACCAATACTGATTTTTCAAATTTTCCGTCAGCTCGTAAGTGTTTGCGTGGGACAAAACACCCAAGTAGGACTGCATACTTTGATGCAAATGATTTTCAGGAATCAAACCTTTCTGATAGCAGTCCATTTTCTTGCGTACGTTTCTCAAGACTCTCTTTTTAGTTTTTGCTCGAAGCAGTCGGTAGTGAGGAAATATGACATATCCGAGGAAGTCTATGCCTTCATGGAATTTACGGATGGAGATCTTGTTAGGATGCAATTCGAGTTTCAGTTTATCTCTCAAAAAATCATGTAATTTTGGCAACAGTTCTTCAAGATACTTCTTGTCTTCTGATATAATCATGAAATCGTCGGTATACCGTGCATAATTTTTTATACGAAGTCCATGCTTAACGAATTGATCAAACTCGTTCATGTAAATATTCGCGAAGATCTGCGAGGTCAGGTTGCCGATGGGCACCCCTTTATTAGTGTTTGTAGAAAAAAGCGGCAGCGTTTTACTCTCTCTCTCTCTCTCTCTCTCTCTCTCGCAAAGTGCCGCTTTTTTCGTAGCTCTCAATAATCTCTTCCAGAAGAGAAATGGTCTTTTGATCCTTAATTTTCCTATTGAGAATGTCTTTCAATATTTGGTGATCGACAGAATCAAAGAATTTTTTCACATCGCATTTCAGAGCGTAACACTGGCGAGTATTATTCTTGCTTTCCGCACGGAGCATATCTGCAACTTTTCCTACGCCTTTATGCGTGCCTTTGTTGATGCGACACGAGAACGAGTCATTAATAAATGTCGGCTCAAATATTTTATTCAATACAGCGAAAGTGGCGTGATGGAGAACTCGGTCTCGAACGACCGCTTTATGGATTCGTCTGATCTTCGGATCATGTATCCAAAATCCTTTGTATGGCCCATGCCGATACATTTCATTCTTCAGGTCGCGATACAGGTCAAAAATATTCTGCTCGATGTTCAGCTCAAACTCGGCAACATCAGGCTTGTTCCTTTTATCGGATTTAAATATCTCCCAAGCTCTGAATAGGGATTGGGGAGAAATTATTGACCAGTATAAATCTTTATAAATTTTCATATGAATGACTTAGACATACCAATTTTTAAGAAAATTTACGATCTTTACAAAGATTTCTATAATCTTCGTCTTGCTGTGCCTAAACAAGACCGCTACACGCTCTGGCAAAAATGCGAAAGCCTTTTGATCGATGTCTTGGAAGGCATAATTTTTGCAAGCCAGCAGTCTAAGTCCGAGAAATTACCAACTTTGGAGAAGACAAGCGTTAAGCTAAATTTCCTAAGGGTCTGCATTCGCCTCATGAAGGATGTGAAAGCAATCGACGGCAAAAAGTATATCATTATCGAAGCCAATCTCGACGAAATAGGGAGGATGCTCGGAGGGTGGATCAAGTCAACGAAAGATCGTTAACAGAAACTCCCACCTTTATCGGTGGGAGTTTTCTTGGATAGAGCTATGACTGCCTGGCAGAGGCAACACCGATGTTGTCATTGCG
>CAZYVN010000061.1:0-4147 GCA_964650925.1 uncultured Candidatus Saccharibacteria bacterium | reverse complement strand
TTTTGCTACATTATCAAATATTGTGTTTTCTTTAAAGGGTGGGGCCCGGTGAAATAACCGGGGTAAAAAAGGCCAAGAAAAACAGAATAGCCTTAGGGTTAAGGACATTGGTTAAAAATCCAGTGGCGATAGCCTGTCCTCCTTTCAGGTCTTTTGTGTGCTTTCTCTCCTCGTCAGTTTCAACACTTCGCGGCCTCGCGCGTAGCGCGCCTATCCCAATATAGATAAGATAGCCCGCACCGAGGTATTTCACTAAAGTGTAGAGAAACACCGAAGTCGAAATAAGGAAACCGATTCCCAGAAGTGAAGCGCTCACGTGAACGACGATGCCCAATCCCAGTCCCAATGCTGAATAGACCCCTGTTCGTCGAGAATAGACTAGGCTATTCTTACAAATCATCGCGAAATCCGGCCCCGGACTGATCACGGCAAGCAAGTGAATGCCCGCCACCAATAATAATTCCGGCAAGTACTGCATCATATTTTGTGTTATTTCTCTCAAAGGTCTTACTACAAGATACCATTTTTAGTGCTTGGGCCCAGGATCGAACTGGGGACCCTTCCCTCTTCAGGGGAATGCTCTACCAACTGAGCTACCCAAGCATGCTGACTGAACGTAATCGTCCCCTACTCCTCCCCTTATTAAGGGGAGGTTGGGTGGGGTATGCATATTATTTTCCTAAATTTTGCAGATTTTCTCTTATTGTATTCATCTGCTGGGCGTCAAAGTTAATGCCAGAGTAAAGTGCCTGGAACTTATCCAGATACGGTTTGGAATAAATGTAGGCGCCATAAGAAATGAATATAATAAAGATCCAGTAGACCCATTTCATAAAGCTCGCCCACTGCGCCGCACGCCTCATTTTTCGAAGAATAATAGTATTCTCTTCGGTGAGCGTTGCTACCCGTTGTAGAAGCTGTTTTTCTTCAGGGGTCATACGAAACTTAGTATAGCAAAAACACAAAAAAATGCTATAGTTTTCTTTATCTGCCCTTGTAGTTCAATGGATAGAACAGCCCCGTCCTAAGGGGTAGATGTCAGTTCGATTCTGGCCAAGGGCACTCGTTTATGACGCGAAATAAAAATCTCACCGAAGTGAGATTTTTGAGACCTTGCGCTTAATTCATTACCATCGGGCTGCTTTACGCTTTGCCTGAAGCTCAGTTGATTCCGGAAATAGTTCCTCATCAACGATAATCGCTTTAATGTTAGGCTTGCTGTCAAGCAGAACAAGGGCCTTTCCCCACTCGTCGTCACGAGGGAGACTAAACACCCCCTGCTTCTCCATTTCTTTTGTCAGGGTGATCTCAAGGCTATCACCTTCAAAATTGCCTTGAGTAACCACGAGATGAGAAAACGGCGAGAGCTTGTGGAATGGAGTAAAAAACGTATTGTTGAAGCCAAGCAGAAAGTGGAGAAGGCTGGCCCACACGGCTTTATCTTTGCGCTTGAGTTTTTGAAGAAAAACCTCGGCGTTTTCATGTGTGGCGTTTCTTAATTTTTGAAACGCCTCGGCCTTATTTTTAAAGGTTGGCTTTTCAAGATACAGGAGCAACGCAGTCAGAAGACGAACACATTTTTCACGTTCTTTATCGAATAATTCATTGTATTCCTTTACTGCGAATGCACGCCGACGTTCCTCTCGTAACCCATCCGAAGCAGCATCACTCATAATTACCTATCCTTTCTTTGACTTGTTTAGTTTAAAGACCAACTTTTTACAGTATATCTGTAAAAAGTCGCTTGTCAAAAATATCTACTTAATCCCTAACGTTGCGGCGAGTTTCGGCTTATCAAAGCCTACGGTGATATCGCCATCAATATCGATGACTGGCACCCCAAGCTGGCCGCTTTTGTCAACCATTTCTTTTCGTTTAGCGGCATCGGCACCAACGTTAAATTCGGTATAGCTGACGTTATTGGCTTTGAAAAATTCCTTTGCCTGATTGCAGTATGTGCAGGTCGGCGTTGAGTAGATGGTGACGTTTTTCATGACTTGTTTTGTTAATGATCACCTCATTGTAACAATCCGAATCTCAAAGAGCAAGATTGACATTGTTTTTCGTGACGAGTAAGCTCAAGAAGGTAGATCTTTACATATTATGAAACACATTCTTCACACTCAGTCATTCGACCAAGCCTACATTGGAACAATCTTCGAGCTTACTGATAAAATTCAGGGCCTTCGTGAAAATGAAGATGGTCTCGAATACTTAAGCCAGCGACTCCGTCATCGATCACTCTATTCATTTTTCTATCAAGAATCAACCCGGACGCGGCTGTCGTTTGAAGATGTCGGCAAAATGCTCGGCATGAGGGTTAACTCCACAACCAACGCTGCGCAACTTTCATCGGCCGCCAAAGGAGAGACCCTCGAACACAGCATCCGGATCATGTGCGAATACAGGGCCAATGGAATCGTCCTGCGCCACAGGGATGAAGGAGCGGCTAATCGGGCAGCGGCCGTGGTCGAAAAGTACGACTACCGGACTTCGATCATTAATGCCGGAGATGGCATCGGCCAACATCCGACCCAGGCCCTTCTCGACATGTATACCATCAAAACCCACCTTGGCCGGCTGGAAAACTATACGATTATCATCGGCGGCGACTTAGAGCACAGCCGAACCACTCATTCTCTCGCCTATCTCGTCTCTCGCTACCCGGGTGTAAAGATTATTTTCGTCTCTCCGCCGGAAATTCAAATGAAAGAAGGGATCCTGGAACATTTACGCGAGAAAAACGTTGAGTTTATATCAGAATCCTCGCTCTTGGCGGTGATTGGTGAAGCTGATGTTATTTATTGGACCAGATTGCAAAAAGAATACCATCGCGACACCAGCCTGGCCGGAGTCTTGCACAACGGTTACATTATTACTACAGAAATGATGCGCCGAGCGAAAAAAGACGCCTTACTGCTCCATCCGTTGCCGATTGTCGATGAAATCGAGAAGGAGGTCGAGGATGACCCTCGAGCCCTCTATTTCAAACAAGCCGGCTACGGCATTCCCGTCCGGATGGCCATTCTCTGCGATATTTTTAAAGTGAATGTCGTTGCCTAATTCACTTCGACCGATCAGCCGATCGGTCTTTTATTTTAGGTTGTGCGGGTAGAGAGAATCGAACTCTCGCCACATGCTTGGGAAGCACGCGTACTACCACTATACTACACCCGCATTGTTGCAAATTACCAACCAAGCCATCCCTTAACATTCTCCCACCATGACGGCGTACTGGTCGCCGGAGCGGCAACCGGCTCACTGTCGGTATTCGAATCAACAATAACCGCCACTTGTTCACCTTCTTTTACCAAGCCGAATTTGTTCCTAATCTCTTCTTCCACCCCTTCTGGACTCTTCAACTGGTCTATTTTCGCCGAGAGAGCCTGCTGTCGTTGGGTAAGCGTTTCAAGTTCTCTCTGGGCTTTAACAAGATTTTCTTTAGTAAGTTGTTCTTTTTGGTACACCCCCCAAGTCGCCTTTATTCCCCAGGCAAAAAGGACTATCAGCACCGCTGCAGTCCATTTCGAATAAATTAACCGCTCCGTTTTACGTCGCTCTTGAAAATCACGCATAATCTAAGTATAATACCAGGATGCTGTTTCATCAAAAGACAAAAAAAGTGGTAAAGGTATTGTCGGTCATCATTAGTGCACTTGTCATCATCAGTACCATCCTTCTCTACATCCCCATCTTTAGTCGTTTCTAATCATTTTGAGAAAAACGTTGTGAGGTATATTAACCCTGCCTCGTTCCATCATTTTCTTCTTACCTTTCTTTTGCTTTTCGCGAAGCTTCATTTTTCGCGTAATATCGCCGCCGTACATGTGCTGGGTGACATCTTTACGAAGCGCGCTTAAAGTTTCCGAAGATAGGATTCGCCCCAGGGCTTTGGCCTGGATTTTGGTCGTAAACATCTGGCGCGGCAAGGATTTATAGAGTTTCTGGACCGATTCTTCGGCTTCGTCTTGAACCCGTCGTCGAGAAACCACTCTAGAGAAAGCCGGCACAACCTCATCAGCCACCAAAAGATCCAGCCTAACCACATCAGCTGCCCGCATTTCACCCAGCTGGTACGAGATCGACGCGTAACCTGAAGTGACGCTCTTTATCTCATCAAAGAAGTTTCTCATGAGCTCACGCAGAG
>CAZYVN010000060.1:0-4196 GCA_964650925.1 uncultured Candidatus Saccharibacteria bacterium | reverse complement strand
AAACCTGGGGGAAAGTGTTGAAAGGCTGCGGTGAAAGAAGCGACATCTGGTTTCTGAAGTCAGCCATTTTAGCAACAAGAGTATCCGTCTCAGGATTCGATATAGCCGCTTCATCAGCAAAACGAGCCCCATAATCCTTGGCTTTTGCCCTTGAAAGGAGATCCGCCGGTAGCAAAAAAATGATACCGGTCACAAGAGCTAGAGAAATAAAATCCAACACCACCACCGTAAATCGCTTTCGGTATTCTTTTCGCAACGACTTCTTTTCTTCTTCGGGTAAGAGACTAAACATAGTGGTTAATTTGGCAAAGCCAGACCAATCGGCACCGCATAACTTAACGCCTTAAGCGCTGGGATGGCTGGGATAAACGATTCGTAGGAAAAGGCGTTGTTCCAAACATCGCCGCGCTCGACCGGCACCTTGATTGAGGACGCAAGATAGGCATCAAGACCGATGAGTGCTGAATTCTCGCCGCAAAGGATGATTTTTTCTATCTTGTTATTAGGTCGGCTTTTGGCGGTGTGAAGATCTTCGTGCGTATGCCAGTAGATGAAAATTTTGTTTATTTCGTCTTTGATGGCAGAAAGAGCGTTCATGGAATAATCAAAAATATCTTTACCATTCTTGCCGACGGTTCGTTGTTCTTCTTTGATCTTTTGCGCTTCTTCTTGGGAAATCGACAAACTCTTAGCCAGGGCGTTTGTGACCAGTTCCCCGCCGATAGTAAGGGTCGAGGTAAAACGAACAACCCCTTCGCTTATAATGAATATGCCCGTTCTCTTCTCAGTAAAGTTGACGATCATGTAAGTACCCAGGTCACCCTTCTTTATAAGCGAGCTGCTGATAGCTTTCCCTTCAGTGGCGAATTCCAAAACCGAGAGTCCGGAACGTTCAAAAACCTGGAGGTAGGTGGTAATTACTTTTTTTGGCAATACTGAAATACTTACCTCAACCGTTTCGGCGAATTCTGGTAATTCTTTTTGAATAACTTCGTAATCAAAAATGGCGTCGGCCGGCGAAATCGGCACATTCTCTTCAAGGCGAAATTCGATAGCCGAGCGCATTTCCGACTGTGGTAGACGTGGAAGTTCCGCTTTAAAGAGGTACACTTTCTCTTCGGGTAAAGATGCTTTAACGAAATTGAGATCGTTTTCGTGTCGCAGCTCGGAGAGTTTGCCTACCAGGGTTTCAATGTCATTAATGTACCCTGATTCAACCACGCCGGTCGGCAGTTTCTTTTCGCCAAAGCGACCGAGTTCCAAACCATGAGCGAAGTGAACAAACTCAACGAAACGGATTGCTTCATCCGAAATATCCACTCCTACTCGCGGCAAGGCCAGGAATGACGGCGGCGGAAACAGCTGAAAAAAACGTTCAGTGAACATCATAAAGTAGCTTAATTATACTATGAAGCCCGAATATGCGTAAATTAAAACTTGTGTTTTTTCGCGAGCTCGAGCAGCACCGGCACAAACGATAGAAAAATAATGATGATAACAATCGGCAGTAAGTAACGGTCAGCGTTAGGAATGATGCTCCCCAACCAGTAACCAAGAAGGACGTTTCCGAAGGTCCAGATGATGCCGCCGGCGATGTTGTATGACAGAAAAACGTTGTATTTCATCTCGCCAATGCCGGCTACAATGGGCGCGAACGTCCTGACGATTGGCACGAAACGAGCTAAAATAATAGTTTTTTTACCGTAATTTTCATAGAAGACCTTGGCCCGGTCGAGATGTTTTTTATGAAAGAAACGCGAATCCTCTCGTGAGAAAAGTTTTGGACCGATCTTGCGACCAAAGGCATAGCCGACGCTGTCTCCTAAAATGGCGCAGATTGCCGAGCCTATCACCAAAAGACCGACGTTGAGGTAGCCCTGAGAGGCCAGAAAGCCGGCGGTAAATAGGAGTGAATCCCCCGGCAAAAAGAAACCGAAGAAAAGTCCGGATTCGGCAAAAACAATAAAATAAACCCCAACCAAACCGGCGGTTTTAATGAGGAATTCGGGATTTAAAAAATGACTGAGCATTATTTTGCCTTGGTTCCCGGAGGAATGGTGTCGTTGGGCTCTAGGAGTGAAAAGGCGCCATTATCGATCGAGAGAGCAAAGAGCATGCCGTTACTTTCAAAACCGCGGATGGTTCGTGGCTCGAGATTGGTCACAAACATACACTTCTTCCCCACCAAAACGGCTGGATCTGGAAAATAAAGGGCGATACCGGAAACAATTTGACGCGGTTTTACAATACCGGCTTCGTCTTTCTCGTCAAAATCAACCATTAATTTCAAAAGCTTGTCCGTATCAGGAATTTTTTCCGCGGAAAGAATTTTTCCGACCTTTATTTCAATTTTTGCAAAATCATCGTAGGTAATCATGGGCGTATAGTACTAATATACGAATTTATGCGAATTATGCAAATAACTCACTTTCTATCGAGATAACTTTGTAAAATAAGAGCCGCGGCTGAGGCATCATGTAATTCATTCTTACCTTGGAAGCGCTCCGCTGCGACCGACGTCATATATTCCGGCTCCATCTCAACCGGCAGCTTGGTCTTTAAGCGCAGCTCTTCGACAAAGGGCGTGACTTCTTCCATGATCTTGTTGGGCTTCATCTGATAATCTCGCGACTCACCAATGATTATTTTTTCAATCTCATTCTCAATGCAAAGGTTGGCCACCGCTTCGAGTAGTTTTTTATCATTTACCAACACTACTTTGGCAAAAGCGAACTGCTTGTTTTGGTCGGAAATCGCAATTCCCACCCGTTTTTCACCATAATCAATACCCAAGAGTCTCATATCGGCAGTATAGCACAGCCTTTTCGAATCTCACACACAGGCAAGCAGTTGCCTGTTCCCATCCGCATGTTTACTCGCTTCGATCGTGACTGCGGATGGGGTGAGATTCGAACTCACGGCCCCCTTGCGAAGGCGACGGTTTTCAAGACCGTTCCATTAGACCACTCTGGCACCCATCCTTTAACCTCCAGATAATGGCATTTTTTCGCTTTTATTTCAAGCTAAGATTAATGTCTCTAAATATTACTTGATCCCCACTTTTGCCTTTATCACCCGTAATATCATCTACGAATTTGTCGATTCTACTTCCCTGACCCCCGATTCTTACATTTTTAATAGCTTTTAACTCATCGTCTACGTTACTAAAGCGTTCATCCATTTCTATTTTTATCTCGTCGATCTTCTCATAGACTCGATCAAATCCACGCTTCACCATTGCGGCAAGGTGGTCGATAAGCTCGATGATGTTATTTTCTTGTTTCATGAACGTATTGTATCAATCTCACATTACTAATGTAAAGGAAAACTATCATAAGAATTTCATAATTTTTTTAGAACTTTTTTATTTTTTCTTCATAACATACCTATGATAGAATAGAGGTCATGGCACACACTCATCTTGAATGGAGCACGTTTGAATATCACTATCATGAAAAGAGCGCCGATTGGTTTTGGGCGGTCGGCATTATTGCCATCTCAATCGCCGCTACCTCGCTCATTCTCGGCAACATTCTCTTCGCGATTTTCATCGTCGTCGCCGCTTTTGCTTTGTGTATCGTCGCCACTAAAAAACCGCATTTAATGGAATGCCGAATCACCGACCGCGGAGTCATTCTCAACAACATGATGTATCCTTACGAAACCATCGAATCCTTCTGGGTCGAAGATCACACTCACCTCGCCGAGCTTCACAACATCCACCACACTCCCAAAATGTTTATCAAATCAAAACGATTCTTTATGCCTTACATTATCGTACCCATCGATTCCTTCCCGCCCGAAACCGTCCGCGACGTCCTCTTCAACTTCCTGCCTGAAGAAGAACATATGGAGCCCCTCTCTCAAAAAATCATGGAACGTTTGGGTTTTTAAGAAAACCCCGCTTAGCTAAGCGGGGTTTTGAGAAGCTGGGACGAATTACATCTTGCTGTGTGCGAGGAGATCTTCGATTATCTTTCCGGAGGTTAAATCGAGCATGATGCCGTTGCCTTTATCGATTTCTCGCTTAATGTATTGACGATTGAAGTGATGTTTACTGAACGCATCGATCACGCCGGAAGAGCGAGATGGTGCCCGACAGTGAGGATGACCTCGACATCACTTGCTGATTCCAAAAGTAACTTGTGGAGAAATTCACCGTCGGTGAACTTTTCTGCGCAGAGTGCGGGAAGATT
>CAZYVN010000059.1:0-4268 GCA_964650925.1 uncultured Candidatus Saccharibacteria bacterium | reverse complement strand
CCGTACGAAACAGTACCGATTGTCGAGACATTAGTGGTCCAGGAAATGACCGCTGAAGTGGATGTTATCGAAGAGACCGAGTTGGTCGTGATCGAAACCACTGCCGGAATGGTCACCGATGAAGCAGTGCTCTGCGCCGAGAGATTATTTGCAGCATCATAAGCAGCAACGGTGTACGAATATGTACCAGGAGAAAGACCGGTATCACTATAACTCGTTGATGTGGCTGTGCCTATCTGAGTACCACCTCTGTAAATTTTATACCCGGTAACAGCGACATCGTCTGTCGAAGCGGTCCAGCTAATGTTGACTTGGGTTTGGGTGGCAATCGTTGACGTTGCGTTGGTCGGTACCGATGGGGCGGTTACGTCGGTTACGGTGACGTTGGCTGCCGAGCTTTGCGCGGAGATGTTACCGGCGGCGTCGTAGGCTGCGATTTTGTAGGAGCGACTTCCGACTGGCACATTGGTGTCGTGAGAGATCACCAATGTCGATCCCGTACTTATTTGAACGCTGTCTCGATAAATGGTATATCCGGCGACACCAACGTTATCGGTTGAAGCGGTCCAACTTACGTTCACTTGATGAGCGCCGACTTGCAGAGCGTTTGGGCTTGTGGGAACTGTCGGTGCGCTGCTGTCGACTGAGATTGTGGCGCTTTGACTGCTTTGAGCCGAAGTGTTATTAGCGGCATCATAGGCGTCGACGGTGTAGTAGTAATTGCCGGAAGCAAGACCGGTGTCGCTATACCCTGGCGACGAAGTGCTTGTGATAAACGAACCATTTCGATAGATGTCATAGCCGGTAACAGCGACGTTATCGGTTGAAGCGGTCCAACTGAGATCTATTCGACCAATACCATTCAGATTGGCAGTAAGGTTTGCAGGAGTGGAAGGGGCGGTGATGTCGCTTATGCTCACGTTGGCAGCAGAACTCTGGGCAGAGACATTCCCGGCAGCATCATATGCGGCAACAGTGTATGAATAACTTCCGATGGTAAGGCTATTGTCGGTGTACGAGACATTATATGGACCCGTCGTCGTGCCGATTTGGGTACTGTTTCGATAAACTTTGTATCCCGAAACGCCGACGTTATCGGTTGAGGCCGACCAGGAAATGATTGCTTGAGTTTGAGTGGTTTGTCCGCCGAAAAGACCGCTTGGAACACTAGGCGAGGTAACATCGGGGACAGTGACTGAAGCGCTACTACTTTGAACGGAAAGATTATCATTGGCGTCATAGGCGGCGACGGTATACGAATGATTTCCAACTGGCGCACTGGTGTTGCTGTACGTTGTTGAGGTGGTGGAGGCGATCAGTGCGCTGTCTCGGTAGATATTGTATCCGGTAACGGCGACGTTGTCGGTCGAGGCGTTCCAGCTAAGGTCAACTTGATATGAGCCGTTGAGGTTGGCGGTGAGGTTTGCTGGTACTGATGGAGAAGTTACGTCATATGAAGGATTAATGGCAAGTTCGACGGCCTTGTAAGCATTGACTCGCCCCCAGCCGTATTGAGTATCGTAGCCGGCGGTGCCCATATCGTCAGCTGACTCGCCGATAATAGTCTGGACATCGGTACCGGTAAGTGAAGGGTTTGCCGAAAGGACAAGGGCAGCGGTGCCGGCGACAATCGGAGCAGAAAAGGAGGTACCGGAAACGGCACCGTAACCTCCACCTTTCAACATTGAGTAAATAGTGACCCCTGGCGCGGCAATATAGGTCATCGTGCCGCGGGTTGACCATGAAGCAACGGCGTCGTTTGAGTCGGTAGCGTCTACTACCATGACGTAAGGGCTAAGCGGGTTTGAGTAAAGGATACCGTCGTTACCGGCGGCAATGGTTACCACACCGCCCTGTGATTGAAAATATTGAGCAGCGTCGAGTATGGCTGTATCATTCCAGGCCTGGAAGCTTATATTAGCCACTCTCGCCCCGTGATCGGCTGCATACGTAAGAGCGTCGGCCATTAAGGAAGCATAGCCGAAACCGCTTGCGTCCGAGATTCGGAGAGGCATGATTGTACAATTCCAGCAAGGAGCAGCGACCCCGGCACCGTTGTTGGTTATAGCTGCGGCAACACCGGCGACAACTGTACCGTGATCGATGACATCGCTGGTGTCGCTATTATTATCGTAAAAATTCCATCCGCTGACACAGCTCGAAGACAGATCGGCAACGCTGCAATCGACCCCGGTATCGAGGATGGCTATGGTTGTACTGGCGCTTCCGGTTGTCACGTTCCAAGCTGAAGGCGCGGCGATTTTAGGTAGATGCCACTCTTGAGAATAGTAGGTGTCGTTTGGAATAGTGGCAGGAGCGAAGGTTGTATCGACTTCGGCAAATTCAATCGAATCACCTTCTTGTTTTTTTAATCGATCAACAACGGCTTGCGGAGTTTCGTTTCCGGGAATATCAACGATTTGGAGACCTATATGGTTGATCTCTCTTTTTTTATTAATGTGTTGTCGACCAAAGATCTCGGCTTGTTGGTCTGACGTGATATTTTTTTTAAACTTAACAAGAATATGCTCGCTCGAGAATCGTGGCGCATTCGGGTGGAAGGTTTGAGCGTCGACTCGGCTAAAAGACACCCCTGCCATCACTACAACAACGAAGACAGAACAGACCAGTTTAAAATGTTTCATGCTTTTTTAATAAATGATATTAACGGTAATCGGATAAAGTATAACGTCAATCATCATAAAACAACACCATCAGATTGTGGACAAGTGAAGTTATTGCATAAAAAAACCGCTGGTGTTTCCAGCGGTGTGCGTTCTTGGTTATTGAGCGGTGGAATTGGTAACCGGAGTATTGAGGATAATCTGCTTGGCTTCCTCGATCGAGCTTAGTCCAAAGTAGGAGCAGATGTAGCCTTCGTCTTTGCAGCACTTCGCCAGACGCTCCAATCGTTCTTCGGGAGTGTTGCCGGCTATCATGGCGATTTTTCGAAGCAGTTCCGGTTGCTTTTTGTCTCCAACGTATCCGCGCAATTGTTGAGACGCCAGCCCTACCTGGACCTCCAGATCGTCCTCGCGCATTTTCTCGGCGATCGTTACGATGGCGTTAAAACTCTTTTGAGCGGCTCTGACCCTCGCTTGAGCCCGATCTATCGCCGAGGCGCACAGTCGCAGCAAGTTCCGCAGGCATTCCTCGAATAATAGCGGATATGCTGCCAGGAGCTCGGTGATGTTCTTCTCCGGCATCACGTTAATCTCGACAAGATAGGGGAATCCGGTTGAGACTCCATTAAATTTTGAATGGGATTCGAAGCAAACAATACTACCAACTATATCGATGAACAGAGAGCTTGCAACATACTCTTCGACTCCTTCCGAATTCTTGCGATACTTGTCAAGTTTCAAGTGGAGATCGGATGGCGCGTAGAGCGGGATGATCCGGGTCTTATCCACTAAGGGAAAATGGATCGCTAAACTCGGGGTTGGCCTTCTGAACGTCCCGAGTTATTCGGCGAAACGCTTCCGGAATTCCTCATCGAAAGTGCGGAGTCACAAATTACTGATCAGGTCACAGTTTTTAAGCATCGAGACTAATTAGAGAAACCCTGGGGATTTACTTTCCGGTTCGTTTTTTGCTTTTCTCAAACCGACAATTCGGTGGAGAATGTTGATGTACATCTCGGTCGCTTTTTGATCCTCCTGGGAATCAAACAAGGACTCGCCGTGGCTGAGTTTGTAGTCTAGTTCCGTACTTCCTTTTTTGTTGTTTATGTACCAAAATGTCCAGCCCTGACCGGACATCACATTTTTGAGACAAATATTCCGTTTAGCAACGTTTGTCGGCCAGGAGATCGTTTCGGCCCTGAGTGACTTCATGGATGACCCTGGCGAAGGTTACCGCCTCGGGATGGGTGACGTTTATGACGGCCACCCGGATCGGGCACTTCCTGGGTTGAAAATTAAATTTCCTGCGCCCAGCGGCCGAACCTTTGATCTGAATGAAGATCGGACCAAGATCGGTCATGAAAGTAAAATCGATGCCGTCCCGGTCCACAGTTGAATTGGCGACGGAGCGTTTCCAGCTGTAGAGCCATTCGGGGAGCTTGCCATTTTTTTCGGCCTCCCCAAAAATTCGCTCAACGAGTTCTTCCGCTCGCCCGCCAAGTTGCATACCAACCGTGTCAAGAGCACGATAGATGCCTGGATTGAATTTTCGTTCCGACATAGCGTGGTTTGAAACATGTTTCATAGGACGGTAAATTCTCTTTTGAATTAGAACGAAGTAGAATGGGAAGATGAAAAAAACTT
>CAZYVN010000058.1:0-4296 GCA_964650925.1 uncultured Candidatus Saccharibacteria bacterium | reverse complement strand
ATCAGATCAAGTTGAGTGACTTTACCAATTACGCCAAATCCTCAATCGAACGAGTCAACGAATATATTGAAAAAGCTCTCGATGAATCAGATGGTTTGGTTAAGATCGTGTTTTCGGCACCCAACGGTAAACATCTCGAATCACTTAAGAAAAGCGAAAAACCCGAGCTGGCCAAAGCTCTTTCGCCGGTAGCCATCAATACTAACGACCTCGCCATCGTCGAGCAGTTTTTGATGTCCTCGAAATTCGCCTGTCCAAAAGATGGCTATTCATACCCGGAAATCGAACCACGACTTTTCTCTTTCAATTCTCCCTACGGCGCTTGTTCGGAGTGTAATGGTCTCGGCACGATGTTTTTCTATAGCAACGAACCATGTCAAAAATGTAAGGGTGCTCGACTTCGAGAAGAGGCGCTCCATGTTCTCATTGGTGGCAAAAATATTGTTGAATTTACCGCCCAATCGATTGCTGATAGCAAAGAATTCCTTGATAAAGTAAAGTTGTCCGCCAAAGAAAAAAATATTTCCAAGGTTGTGGTTAGAGAGATTAATAGTCGACTGCAATTTATGCTCAATGTCGGTATCGAGTATCTTTCGCTTGACCGCCGCGCTCACACGCTTTCCGGCGGGGAAGCTCAACGTATCCGTCTGGCTTCGCAACTTGGCTCGGGCTTGGTAGGCGCACTCTATGTCCTCGATGAGCCGACTATCGGTCTGCATTCTCGGGATAATGACCGCCTGATCAAAACTCTGCTCGATCTACGCGACCTTGGTAACACCATTATTGTCGTCGAACATGATGAAGATACCATCTACTCGTCGGATTACCTTATCGACATTGGTCCGGGTGCCGGAGTTCATGGCGGGAATGTCGTCGTTGCCGATTATCTTGATACGCTGTTAACGGCGAAAAAGAACGATTCTGGCTCGCTTACGCTCGATTATTTGCGCGAGGATGTAAAAATTGAAATTCCTGAAAAACGACGCGACAGCGACAAGGGCAAACTCATGATTCGAGGCGCCAATGTTTTCAATTTAAAGAATGTAAATGTCGACGTGCCGCTCGGCAAACTAGTGATGATTACCGGTGTCTCAGGCTCGGGAAAGTCAACGCTCATGTACGAAGTGATTCATAAAAATCTGCTCGCCAGATTGGAACGCCGCTATCGCTCGAATGAAACTCACAAGTGCACTTCGTTTACCGGCAGCGAATATCTTGGCAGAGTGATACTGATCGATCAATCGCCGATCGGTCGAACGCCGCGCTCGAATCCGGCCACGTACACCGGCGCGTTTACTTTTATCCGCGATCTTTTTGCGACCAGTCCGGAGGCACGGGCGAGAGGCTGGAAGGCTAATCGTTTTTCATTTAACGTAAAAGGCGGACGCTGCGAGGCCTGCCAGGGTAATGGCGAGATTGCCGTCGAGATGCATTTTTTGCCAACCGTCTACGTGCCCTGCGAAGTTTGTGATGGTAAACGATTCACCAAAGAAACCCTTGAAATAAAATATAAAAAGAAAAATATTTACGAGGTTCTCAATATGACGATTGAGGAAGCCTTGACCTTTTTCGAAGATATTCCGGCTATTTACGACAGACTGAAAAGCCTGGACGAAGTGGGCTTAGGCTATCTTGAATTGGGTCAGTCGGCAACGACACTTTCCGGCGGGGAAGCGCAGCGGGTAAAAATTTCCGCCGAACTCTACCGACCTCATTTGCAAAAAACCATGTACCTTCTCGACGAGCCATCAATCGGGCTTCATTATGAAGATGTTAGAAAATTGATTGAAATTCTTCAAAAGCTTGTTGATAAGGGCAATGCAGTCATGGTCATCGAGCACAATATGGATATCATTAAATCTGCAGATTACATCATCGATGTCGGTCCCGAAGGCGGCGAGCGCGGCGGAAGCATCGTGGCCAAAGGTACGCCCGAAGATGTCGCTCGTGTCGACAAATCCTACACCGGCCAGTATCTCAAAAAGGCTCTCAAAAAGAAATAAATCTATCCCTGACCCTTCCTTTATGAAAGGAAGGAAAAGTGATAGCGTATTTTTATGAGAATAGAAGAACTAAAAAATTTGAAATTGCCGGATAGTCCGGGGGTCTACTTTTTTATCGGACAAGATAAAGAGGTGCTTTACATTGGTCGGGCCACTTCGCTGCGCGATCGGGTGAAGAGTTATTTCGTCGATGATGTCATTCATACCAGGGGAGCTCGAATCGTCGACATGGTTACGAGCGCGACAACTGTCGAATATATCCAAACCGATTCCGTTCTCGAAGCCATTATTTTGGAGGCCAAATTAATCAAAAAATATCAGCCGAAGGCCAACGTCGATGAAAAAGATGATAAGAGTTTTAATTATGTGGTGTTTACCGATGAGGCGTTTCCGAGGGTGATGTTGGTGAGGGGGAAGGAGTTGGAATTCCCCTCTCCAGTTTTTAGGAGAGGGGCCGGGGGTGAGGGATATAAATATATCTTCGGCCCATATCCAAACAGCTACGTCCTCAAAGAAGGCCTCAAAATCATCCGTAAAATTTTCGCTTACCGCGATGAAAAATGTAAACTTCTAAAACCTTGCTTCAATTACCACATCGGCCTCTGCCCCGGTCCCTGCGCCGGCGTCATTACTAAACAAGAATACGGCAGAACTATTCAGCATTTGAAGCTATTTTTTGAAGGCAAAAAATCGCGGCTATTAAAGAAACTGGAACAGGAGATGAAGGCTTATGCCAAGAAGAGAGAATTTGAAAAAGCCACTGAAATTAAACGGAAAATGTTCGCGTTGACTCATATTCAGGATGTGCAACTTGTTACACCCCCCGATTCCGACTCTCCCTTTGAAGGGAGCAGCCCGAGTATTCTCGGGTCGAGGGATGTTGAAACCTCTTTCTTCCGCATCGAAGGCTACGACGTTGCCCACATGTCCGGTCAACACACCGGCGGGGTGATGGTTGTTCTCGAAAATTACCATGTTAAAAAATCGGATTATCGACTCTTTAAAATCAAACGGAAAAAAGGTGTCGATGATATTGCTAACCTGAAAGAAGTGCTCGACCGTAGGCTTAATCATGCCGAATGGCCCTATCCAAACCTCATTGTTGTCGATGGTAACAACGTTCAAAAAACCGCTGCGGAAAAACTGCTGACGGAGAGAGGTTTTGATATTGCCGTTGTTGCCGTGACCAAGAACGATCGTCATAAACCCGAAACCATACTGGGCGAAGCTGACCTTATCGAAAAATACAAAAAAGAAATCTTACTTATAAACAGCGAAGCTCATCGGTTCGCCATCAAGTACCATCGGAAGATGCGAAAAATCCAGCTATAATGGTATACTTACATCATGCACAAACTTCGAGTCGGCGTCTTGCGGGGCGGACCATCGAGCGAATACGATGTGTCGCTTAAAACAGGGCATACTATTCTTTCTCATTTGCCGCCGCATTACGAACCGGTAGATATTTTGGTTGATAAGCAGGGCGTTTGGCACGTTCGCGGTTTGCCGTTTTCGCCGCACGACGTCGTGAAGCATTTGGATGTTGTGGTAAACGGCATGCATGGCGAATACGGCGAGGACGGCAAAGTCCAACATCTTCTCGAGACTTTTAAAACTCCTTACACTGGTTCCGGTTCGTTGGCGTCTTCATTGGGGATGAACAAGGTGATGGCCAAAAAAATATTTAAGACGAACGGCATCAAAACACCCTACCACGAGCTCGCCGACATTCCCGGCTCGATTGAACATCAAGCTCTTAAGATTTTCCGATCATTCCCGCTTCCGGCCGTTATTAAACCGGTGGCCTCGGGCTCGTCCGTTGGAGTCAGTGTCGTTCGAAATCTCAAAGAAATCGAAGATGGATTGCGCAAGGCCTATGAGTATGGTGACCAGGTGATGATTGAAGAGTATATTCAAGGGAGAGAGGCGACGTGCGGGGTGATCGACCACTTTCGTGGTCAGGAAGTCTACCCGTTGCCGCCGGTTGAAATTCGACCGAAGAAATCACATTTTTTTGACTACGATTCGAAGTACAGTGACGATGGTTCGGAAGAAATCTGTCCAGGCAATTTTACTGCTCCTGAAAAAGAATTCATTCAGGAAGCAGCCAAGAAAGCTCATCAAGCTCTTAACCTTCGCCACTATTCGCGCACCGATTTTATTCTTCATCTTCGTCGTGGACTCTACATTCTCGAGGTCAATACCTTACCCGGCCTTACTTCTGTGTCCTCACTGCGAAAGTCTCCCGTGCCTGTTGGTTGTTCCCATTCTGTTTTTCTTGCCCATATAATTT
>CAZYVN010000057.1:0-4405 GCA_964650925.1 uncultured Candidatus Saccharibacteria bacterium | reverse complement strand
GCGTTTATGGCAAATGCCGTATCGCTTTCGACGTGTTTAACAAGCTCTTCTTACGGATCGTCTTTTTTAGCCGCTTTTGAAAAAAAGGTGGCTTTGTCAATCGTCAAGAGTGGGTTTATTTTATCGTAGGCGACTTCGGCATTGGTCAGATCTTTTGGGGTCATTGCCAAGGTGTAGCCTTCCTTGAGAGTGGCGGCGGCGGTTTTACTACCGTCTTTGTTTTGAAAATAAATAGTGCCGCGTTCAAAAATCGTTTGATTCGGTTTGGCGTACTGACGATTGGCTTTATCAGCAAAAGCGTTGCCCGAGACGATTTGGACGGAATAAAGTTTTATTAAAAGGACGATCGTCACGAGAAAAATACCGAGGATTACCAATCGTATACGGGTGACGAATGATGATTTCATTATTGCATGCTGATAGTTGAAAGCGCTCGGCCAAGGCTGCCCCGGTGAATGTAGTGAGGGTTGGTAGCGTCCTTAAAACCGGAAGCATAAGCGCTTTCCAGATTGATGCTGTTTCGCTCATTGGCATAGGCTACTTCCAGAGTACTGATCGAAGAAGCAATTTTATCTCCGGCTTTAATACTTGCCTCGCGGGCAACGATATTGCTGACCGCCGCGTGAACACAAAAACCATATACGCCAACGAGCAGAACCAACGAAAGCAAAAGCAGCGAAACAATTCGCTTTTCGTTTCCGTTTACGTGATTAATTGTAGTAGTAACGATTTTGGTCATATTTTTCGAATAATTCGAAGTTTGGCGCTTCGGGAACGAGGATTTTCGGCAATTTCGACATCGGTTGGAACTATTGGTTTTTTGGTGAGCACAATGGCTTGTTTTAGATCGGCTTTCTCTTTATAAAAACGTTTAACGGCACGGTCTTCCAGGCTGTGGAAACTGATGATTGCCATTCGGCCGTCCTCTCAAGGTGATCAAAACCTTTTTGCATACCTTCTTTGAGACTTGCGATTTCATCGTTGACCGTGATTCGCAGAGCCTGGAAAGTTTTGGTAGCGGGATGAAGGCGTTGACGTCGATATGAAGCCGGCACGGCGGAGTTTATAATCTCGACAAGCTCGAAGGTTGTTTCGATGGGCTTGACTGATCGGCGTTCGACAATGGCTCGGGCAATTCGGCGGGCGTATCGTTCCTCACCGTAACCGTAAATAATGTCGGCAATGTTTTCTTCAGCCCAGGTATTAACGATCTCTCGAGCAGTCAGATCTTCCGGAGTAAGATTTTTTTTGAATGTCATGAGTAACGGCTCGTCTTTCTGAAAAGTGAATCCCCTACCCGAATCTTCGAACTGATTGGAACTGAGGCCCAGGTCTAAAATAATTTTATCGACGTTCTGAATATGTAAATCCTTGAGAACCTCATCGAGATGTCTGAAGCTGGTGTGGTAAAAACCGGTAGTGGATGTATGGACATCTAATCGCGATTTTGCCCGCACGAGCGCATCTTCATCGAGGTCAAGGCCGATGATCTGAACATTGTTGTGGTAAGCCTGGCCTATCGCTTCGCTGTGTCCGCCGCCGCCCAAAGTACCATCGATGACGATGTCTCCGGGAACGATGGCAAGACCCTCTATAACTTCATGTAAAAGAACTGTTTTGTGCCGCATGTTAAATGATGCCGGCGCCCGAAAGTTTTTCAGCGATCACTTCGGTTTTCTTGCCGAATTCGGTGCGGTATTTCTTCCAAGCCTCCTCGTCCCAGATCTCGACACGATTGAGAACTCCGATGATGGCGGCTCGTCCAGTGAGACCGGCGTGATCGCGTAAATGTTCCGGCACGAGCATTCGACCGGCGGCATCGACTTCGACTTCGATCGCTCGACCAATGATCAAGCGATTGAAATTTCGATTGTCCGACTGAAGTACCGATGAGGAATCGGGTCGCGACACCCGGTCGGCGAATGTTTTCCAGCCCTTCATCGTAAAGACAAAAAGGCAGTTATCGACGCCGGGCGCGATCACCACCGAGGGGCCCATCTCCTTGCGGAATTTTGAAGGCAGAGAGATGCGGCTTTTGTCATCGAAGGTATGGATGTGTTCGCCGATCAACATACGCGAGTGGGGCCAGTAATTTAGATATACTACTTTATCCCACTTAACTACTATTATATACCACTCCTATCCCACATGGCAACAACTTTACCCATGAATTTATCATCAGGAAATTAAAAAAATATCGTGTCAATATATTGACACAGCATTGATTTATGGTAATATGGAGCCAGCAAGTTACTTTATGAAAAAAATACAAGAGTTGGTTGAAAAATACGTTATTGGCTTCCTTAATCGGAATCTGCTGGAGCAAACGGTGACTGCGGTTCTGGTTATCATTGCCGCTACTGTGACGTTCAAGTTGCTCAAGTATGTGGTTATCCCATTACTCGTCGGATTGTTGCACCTGAGCGTCATCGTTCTCTGGGCAGTGATCGTGATCGCCGCCTTCGTGGCGGTGGCCTACATCACCTACCGGGCACTCGATGCCATTGGAAAGAAATTGGACCAATAAAAATCACAAGCCCTGAAGAATTCCTGAAGGGCTTTTTTATTTATTACACATTTCCGGCTTCTTCTAATCGCTTAATCAGAAAATCTCGATCGAGAACCGAAAGGAACCAACCGGCTTTTGGACCACTCTTTTTGCCAAGTATGCTTAAATACACCGCTTCAAAAAGGGCTTTAGGCTCGATCGAGAGTTCGGTTTTCATGTCGTGAAGTTTGCTGTGAAGTTGTTGACCGTCGAGGTTTGGATTGTTTTTAATAAAGTCAGCCAAGGTAAGCAGGGCCTTCTTTTGAATAGAAGTTAATGTGCCTATCGAATCCGGTAGATTTTTTTGAATTCGAAAAATGTAATCCTCGGGCGCCCAGGTTTGCAGCCAGATATTGGCGTACTTAATCCGAGTCTCGAGTTCTTTCTTATCATCATCGTTAAGAGTTTTTTCGACTAATTTTCCGGCTTCTTTTACAATATTGATGTGGGGCATCTGAGCAAGGTAGGCAAGCGACGAAAACCTCGGTAAGGCGTGCGGCTTGATATGTTGTCGCTGTTCCGGCAGATGAGCAAGTTCAAAAACTTTGGCAAAATCGTCTTTCGGTTCGGCAAAATAATGCCCTGCAAACGTATCGAAATTATCAAAAAGAATAGGTATGGTATCTCCATCGGGAATAAAATCAATAACCCGCAACGGATCTTTTTGTATTAACAGAAAACGCAGCAATGTTGGAGGTAACAGATCGGCGATCTCTCGAGACGAAGAGCCTTTACCTTTTGAAGAAGACATTTTCTTGCCGCCAACCAGGAAAAATTCATAGGGAATATTAATAGGCGGCTCGCGTTTAAAAACCCGACGGGAAATCAAATCGGCCACATCTCGAGCACCGCCGCGCGTCGAGTGGTCCTTTCCCCCACCTTCGACATCGACGTTCATGACCGTAAATTTCGCCGCCCATTCAACTTTCCACGGCAGTTTTGCATGACCATCAAATGGCGAAACGGCTCCTTTGTGTCCGCAGCCCTTGGCCCAGGTTACAAAATCTCCGCATTCATAATCAACAACCTTGCCGTCAAATGAATAAGCTCGTGTCGTACCAATCTTGCCACACTTTTCGCAGATCACATTAAGCGGCAGCCAGTTTTCTTCTTTATCGGCTCCGGAAACTTCTTTGTAAATTGCGCGAATTGTCGAAGCGTTTTCAAGAGCTAGCCTGATGACATCATTATACTTGCCCGATCGGTACACGTCGCTCGAACGATAGTATTCCGGGGTAAATCCAAGCTCTTTAATAACAGTAATAAATTCACCAGCAAAATATTCGGCATAGTTTTTAGCTTTGCCGTCCGGAGAAGGTACGTCGCATAACGGTTTGCCCATGTATGGTTTGAATTTTTCCTGATCAAGATACACCGGCAAACCGTCCATTGGATCAAAGTCGTTGATTTCAAAAAGATAGCGATGGGCAATGCCCTTTTCTTTGAGGAGTTCGGCAACCACGCCATGAATAGCCACGCCCCGTAGAGAGCCGACATGGACTCGACCTGAAGCGGTTTTTTCATCACGGATAATAATAGGTTCGCCTTCTTTTATTTTTTGACCGTAGCGAGCCTCGATTTTTTCAAATATTTCATCGCCCCAAAACATACCTTATTCAATCTCAATAATAGTGTAGACAACCGGGCCTTTTGGAGTGGTTACCGTTACGATGTCGGCCTTTTTCTTTCCCATGAGGGCGGCCCCCAGCGGAGCAAGGTTTGAAATTTTATTGGCTGACATATCAGCTTCTTCGGAACCTACGATTTTATACTTGTGATGTTCTTTTTCGTCAGCCTTCTGGACAATAACCGTCGAACCGACACCAACCGTATCACTATGTCGATCAGAGAGAATAA
>CAZYVN010000056.1:2547-4473 GCA_964650925.1 uncultured Candidatus Saccharibacteria bacterium | reverse complement strand
CGCCCACTTACTATAATATGATTTTCTCAATATCACAACCTATCCACACCCTGAACACTTCTATCATTTTTCCCGTGATATAATGCACACACCTAAGCGGTATTAATAATTAACATTACACTATGAACGAAAAAGAACAATACATTGCTCTCATCAACGAGATCATCGCCAAGCAATCGGTGGTCCTAGGTCCTGAGATTGCGGTTTTGAAAGCCCGAAGCGTCATCGGTCTTACGGTTTCCAATGATGGTAAAGTCACAGACGTCCAGGGAAATCCGGAGGAAAAACTCCAGAGCCTCGTTGATGAATACGTTGAGTTGTCGGGATTGATTGTCAAGAACACTCTTGGTTCAATCTTCGCGAAATATCCTACTCTTAAAATTAAGTAACACTTAAGTGTTCGTCGTCCTCATCATTGTCACCGTTGCCAGTATTTCATTTGGAGTTTATTCACTCTGGAATACTTCGGTCATTAAGCTTGAGGTGGTAAAACGCGAAAAGGAAGTTGGGCGACGAATGTACGAGTTGGCAATTCTTAAGGAACTTGGTGATCGAGTCGGTTATTCTCTTAATGTCCAGCAGATTGTCGACGTGATCACCGGTTCTCTTCACCAATTCATCGAATACAGTGCCGTTTCCTACATGCTCATCGAGCCGGAAAAGGTGCTTTTTAAGATGCATTTGGAAAAATCGGTCAATCGCGGTTTTGTCGACGATGTCCGCAATCGAATGTTGGGGTCGTTGTCCGCTCTTCTCGACCGTGAATTTAAAAAAGAAGAAGTCGAAGAGGTGCTCTCGGGCGCTATTCTCGTCGATGCAGTGACCGAACCAATCCGATCCTTTTTCAACATTCCCCTGGTCATCGGTAACAAGGTAGTGGGAGTCTTGACCGTCAGTCACATGGAAGCCGGCCTCTACAAGGAAGAAGAAATGACCATTTTGTACAAGATTACCAGCCAGGCTTCCCAGGCGGTGACGAAACTGCAGGAAGTGGTTAAAACCGAGCAGAGTAAACTGAACGCCATGGTGGAAAGTATGACCGACGGTGTCATTATGACCGACGCGGATTATCGCGTCATGGTTATCAACCCTTCGGCTCGGAAAGTTATCGGTGTGCATGGTGAAAAAGAGGTGACCATTTTCGACCTCATTGATAACCTCAGCGGTAAGTTCGACATCCGCGGTCGCCTCGAAGAGAGTGTTAAGTTGAGTAAATCGTATACCTCCGAGCGGGTACTTATCGGCGATAAATTTTTCCAGATCTTCGTTCTGCCGGTGGTCAGTACCTCGACAGTTCACGAGGGTAGGGTACTGGGTGCGGCCGTTATCCTCCACGATATAACCCATGAAATCGAGCTTGAACGAGTCAGAGAAGAATTTACTTCGATGATCGTTCACGAACTACGCTCACCGCTCGATAGTATTAAAAAGATCAGTGAAGCTCTACGAGACGGGACAATCAAAAAAAGCAACAAGGCCCATAGCGAATACATTGCCATGATCTACCAGAACTCTTCTTCGATGCTTGGACTGGTCAATGATATTTTGGATATTGCTAAACTGGAAGCCGGGAAGTTTGATATAAAACTGGTGCCGTCGGATATTCGAGAGTTGATCAATAATCGTATAGACTTCTACGCTCTCTCGGCCAAGGATGCAAAAATTTCCTTTAAATCAACCATCGACAAGAGTTTGCCTGAGCATATGGAGCTTGATCCGGAGGGCGTCAAACAAGTCCTTAACAATCTTATTTCTAACGCTCTTAAGTTCACTCCGGAGAAAGGTTCGGTTACGACATTTGCCCTCAAGCATGAGAAAAATGGTGATCTGGCAACTGAAGTTAAAGGGCTCGGTATTGATTTGCCGGTGGCCTTACCCGAGACGGCGGTTGAAGCTGGTAAGGAGGCTCTGGTGGTGGGAGTAGCT
>CAZYVN010000056.1:0-2537 GCA_964650925.1 uncultured Candidatus Saccharibacteria bacterium | reverse complement strand
TTTGCAAGATGAATTAATTGGGAGTGTAGTGTTTTGGCGGTGTGCTTGGCCGTGACGTGGGGTTAAGATGTTAAGGGGACGCTGGTGGTGGGAGTTGCTGACAACGGCATGGGTATTCCATCCGAAAACTTAAGCGAACTCTTCGGCAAATTTAAGCAGATAAAGAGCGGTAGTTTCACTCCTTCTAAAAAAGGCACCGGTCTTGGTTTGGCCATCGCCAAGGGTATCGTCGAAGCGCATAAGGGAAAGATCGGAGTCGTATCCACCCCGAACGTTGGGACAGTCTTCTACTTCGTGATACCATTAATGTCGAATCCATCATAACCATATCTTTATGAAAAAAATACTCATCATCGACGACAGTCCGTTTTATGCGAAAATGATCAGTGACGCACTACCAAAAGGCAAGTACACGATCAAAACCGCTTCAAGCGGACTTAAGGGTCTTGAAGAACTTGCTAAAGAAAGACCCGATCTCATCATTCTTGATCTCCTCATGCCCGAGCTCGATGGTATTTCTTTTTTAAAAAAAATTCAGGTTGAGAAAGGTAAGCTACCTATTCCGGTTTTAATCTTTTCGAACATGTCGGAAACTGACAAGGTGGCTGAAGGAGTTTCACTTGGTGTGAAGGGGTATATTGTTAAATCTCAAGAAAGTCTTGGTTCGATCGCTCAGCATATCGAGCGCATGTTTGATAAATAAAGAGGTATGGTACTACCGGGACATCTGGCAGCAGGCTACATTACGGCGAGGGCATTGATCGCTATTGTCCATCCGGCAATTTCGTCGACAGAACTTCAACTTCTCACACTCTTCGGAACTCTTTCCGGCGATTTTCCTGATATTGATGTGGTTTATCATATGCTCAAGCGTAAGACAACTTCACCTAAAGATTTGGGAGACCATCGGCATTATGTTACCCACGCGCCGATTGTCTGGCTGGCCTTAGGTCTTCTTGTGTTCGTTTTTAATACGACAACGTTTTTTAAAATGATCGGGCTCTTGCTTTGGTTGGGACCGTGGAGCCATTTCTTGGGGGACTCGATTGATTTTGGGGTGATGTGGCTTTGGCCGTTTTCGAAGAAGCGTTATGCATTACTCAAATGGTCGGTGAAAGATTCGGCACCCAATACTTCATGGCCGGTACTTTTCAAAAAATATCTGCACCGCGCCACCTGTTATGTAGAAATTACCTTGGTTATTATTGCTATTGGTCTGTTTTTTAGGTAATATTCGAACAATGCCGTTATAGCTCAGTCGGTAGAGCATTTCCATGGTAAGGAAAAGGTCCCCAGTTCGATTCTGGGTAACGGCTCCAAAGTGCCAAAGTAGCTCAGTTGGTAGAGCACCGCTTTCGTAAAGCGGGGGTCGCCGGTTCAATCCCGGCCTTTGGCTCAAGTCTCGGACTCGACTGAACAAATTCCCCATTTTGTCCAGGCGGCTTCTGGGTATTATCTGGTTCAATCGGTGGCGATTTGCACGGCCCCTGGTTTCCGCAGTCCGGCAACTCGATAAATGGAAATTCCGGCCTAATCGCTAAGGATTTGTCACTAACGACGTGGTTCGATCCAAGGGCGGCGAGGATTTCCCGCTTTCGCTCCATATCATCAGACAGTACAGCATCGGGAACTGATTCTGCGAGGTCGAGGGCTTTTTCTATGGTTTGACATTTAGTTTTGAGTTGGCCCTCAAACGAGTCTAAGTCGGCTGCGAGAGCCGCCTTTTCCTTGAGCACCATTGAGCGTTGATTCTGGTATTCCTCGTCTGAGAGGAGGCTTCCGTCCGCGTTCTCCGGGGAAGTCTTTAATTTTACGAGATTTCCGAGACGAACCTCGCAGCGCTCGAACTGTTTCTTCCTTTCCGCCTCAACGTGCTCTCGGTTATCGACCTCCTGTTGTCGGAGAGTTTTAAGGTACGCCAGTCCCCACATTCGGAGTTCGGATGGAAGGCCGAATTTTGCAATTCCGTCAGAGACTTGCCGGTCGAGCGTTTTTGCCGAAATACATTTTTGCCGGCATGTCCCGTCCTTTGGAGGCTCTGTTTTATCAAACCCCACTCTGTGTCAGGTCGAGGAAGGCGCAGTAACAGAGGCAAACCATGCTTAATTCAGGCCTCAATCCGGCGGAAGTGGCGGCCCAAGCAACTTTTTCGCGTGTTTTTGCCTGCATTGACCAGGGTAAATCATTTCGTCTGGAAGCCGGAGCAGGTGCCGGAAAAACTTACTCATTGGTCAAGGCTCTCCGTTATTTGATCGAGAAACATGGCAAGGAGCTGGGTCGCCGGCAGCAACAGGTTGCTTGTATTACTTTTACAAATGTCGCTTGCGATGAGATTAAATCTCGGACTGACAGCCACCCTGTTATCCTTTCGGCCACCATCCATTCATTTTGTTGGTCGCTCATTAAGAACTTCCAAAACGATCTCAGAACTCGCATTCCCAGCCTTCAGGGGTGGTCGGGGAGGTTAGCGGAAGTTGGTGGCATTGGGCGGCGCAGGGTGAATTATGAATTGGGCTTTGCCAAAGCGGACAGAGGAT
>CAZYVN010000055.1:0-4509 GCA_964650925.1 uncultured Candidatus Saccharibacteria bacterium | reverse complement strand
GGCGCAGCTAAGTTTGTGGTGGTGGTGTTTTTTTCATGTGGTTTGGTGGAAGGGGTTTCTGCCATTGTCTTTGGTTTTTGGATTGGTGCCGCCTCGTCGCTCATCCTCATGGCTATCGGCATGCTTAGGGGTAAATCCCACCTTTCCATGAAGAGTGAAATACCTTTTGCGCCATACTTAATTATCGCCATGCTCATCGTTTTCTTCTTTCACTTCGATTTTTTCGGATTACGCGCGCTGTTATTGTAGTGTTATAATTAACAGCATCCATGGGTCGACATTTTCACACACCAGCGTCACATCAAAAACAGAAAGGTTTTACCCTTTTGGAAATGCTCGTTTCCATCTCAATCTTCATGATTATCACCGCCTTGGTGATCGTCAAGTATCAAAGTTTTAATGGGGGAATTGTTCTCACCAACACCGCTTATGAAGTGGCGCTCGCCATCCGCCAAGCCCAGAATTACGGTATTAACGTCCACGATCTCCAATCCGGCAATCAAGATGTATTTAATGTCGGCTACGGTATTCATTTTTCAAACGCGGCTTTAAACTCCTTTATTCTTTTTGGCGACATCTATGATAGTGTCGACGGTCAGGGGAATCCAATAAACAACGGCATCTATCTGGCCAACGATACCCAAATAAGCCAGCTTATACTAAGGCGAGGAATTACCATTAAAAAATTCTGTGGTGTTTTGGGAACGACAGCAAGTTGTAACACTACCGGCGCTATTACCAACCTCGACATCACTTTCAATCGACCCAATCCCGATGCCCTCCTTACTACTACCAGTACTAATGGGGGCAGTCCAAGCACCAACTACAGCTACGCCATTATCCGACTTGTTGCTCCGGATGGCGTGACGATTCGAGACATCAAGGTCGCACCAACAGGCCAGATTTCAATCCCGGATTTTCCCGATCCAAACGTACCATAACCATGTCCCACCTTCGAAAACAACAAGGCTTTTCACTTATCGAAATTATGGTTTCTCTGGCCGTTTTCAGCGTGGTCGTTATTTTTGCCACGGCCGCTTTGCTTTCGATCGTCGACGGTACCCGAAAAACCGAAGCCCTCAAGTCGGTCATCAACAATCTCAACTTCGCCCTCGAGGATATGACGAGAACGATCAGAGTGGGCAATACCTACCATTGCGCTAATGACACCACCCAAGTATTAATCGGTGCTCAAAATTGTCCTTCCGGAGGCACGGTTTTGGCGTTTGCGCCAACTGGCCAACCTGCCAATAATCCCGATACCCTCTATGTTTATCGTTTTATCACTACCGGCACAGACGACCAAGGTAATGCTACCGGCGAGATCGATCTTTCAAAGGCTGGTGGTGCTTCGGGTTCGTTTATTCCCATCACCGCGCCTGAAGTTAAAATCACCAATTTCAGCTTTACGGTCACTGGTGCCGGTACCGGGGACTCGCTTCAGCCGAAGGTGTTTTTGATTATTAAAGGGTATGCCGGTTTGAAGCTTCGAAACCGCACTTATTTTAATGTCCAGACAACCATAACCCAGCGTTTGCTTGATATTTAAATCATATGAACAAAGGCTTTACATTAATTGAAACTCTTGTCGCCATCGCCATCATGATGCTTGCTGTGGCCGGACCTCTTACCATTTCTCATCGAGCGGTGATGTCGGCGCTCTATGCCAGGGACCAGGTTACGGCTTCGTATTTAGCCCAGGATGCGGTTGAGTACATCCGGTCGGTTCGTGATAGCAATGTGGTAGCGGGCGGCAGCTGGCTTACCGCGCCGATATCACTAGCCGCTTGTCTTGGTCAGAATTGTAAAATCGACACGGTTGCTGGCACAATTGCTGCTTGTGGTGGTAGTTGTCCAGCCCTGCTTTTTGACAATAGTAATCGCTACCAGTACGCTACAGGAAGTCTTTCACCATTCACCCGAACTATTCGCATTGATAATCCGGTGGCGGCGGGTGAGACAACTGATGAAGCGACCGTGACTGTAACGATTCAGTGGAGCGATTCAAATGTGGCCACGAGAAGTTTCGTGGTCAAGGAAAATATCATGAAAATCTTTTAACATAACCATGGCTATCCAATCTCACAATTCACGCGGCGGCTATACTCTGCTTTTTGCCGTGCTTATTTCCAGTTTGGTTTTGGCCTTGGGATTATCGATTTTGACCATCAGTAAGAAAGAACTCTTGCTTTCATCAGCTGGACGAGAGTCACAGTTTGCTTTTTATGCTGCTGATACCGGCGCGGAATGTGCGATGTACTGGGATTTCAAAGGTGATTTTCCCTATAGTAATAATCCGCCCGCAAGCCCCGTCCCACGTTGTAATGCTCAAAATTTGACGGTAAACTATTCTCAATCCGGTCCATCGGCCGCTCCCGTTGATACCTTTACGATCGTTAATGTCAGTCTCGATCAGGGAGCGCTCGTAACCGCGCCGTGTGCTACAGTGACCATTACCAAAAGCTATAGTGTCTCTGGCGGGGTAGCGACATTAATAAATACGAAAATCGAAGGTCGGGGATATAATACCTGCGAAACGAGTAATCCACAGAAAGTCGAACGTGCGCTGCGAATTACCTACTAACCGTTATGAAAAAAGCCCCTAAAGAAATCAAGGAACGTCTAACCAAGCTCAAAGAGACGATTGAACGCCATCGCTACCTCTACCACGTTGAAGATCGCCAAGAAATCTCCGAGGAAGCTCTTGATTCGCTTAAAAACGAGTTGGTTAAGATCGAGCAAGAATATCCGGAATTGGTCACGCCCGATTCGCCTTCGCAGCGAGTAGGCGGTAAGGCATTGCCGGAATTTAAAAAGGTGGTTCACAAGGTACCACAATGGTCTTTTAACGACGCGTTTACGGAAGAGGATATCGCGGCTTTTGATACCCGTGTTAAAAAATTCTTGGCTACCGATAAAGATGTGCCGTATGTCTGCGAGCTTAAAATCGACGGTTTGAAGGTCGTGCTTGAATATGAAAAGGGATTTTTGAAAACCGCGGCAACACGGGGGGACGGCCGAGTCGGGGAAGAGGTTACGGAAAATGTTAAACGAATCGAGTCGGTACCCCTCCGGCTCAATGAAGGGGTCGATATTATCGTCGAGGGTGAAGTCTGGTTAAGCAAGAAAAATTTCGAACGATTAAATGCTCTTCAGAAAGCCCGAGGTGAACCAATGTACGCTAACCCTCGCAATGTGGCCGCCGGTTCGATTCGCCAACTCGACCCGACCATGGTCGCCGAACGACGACTCAGCAACTTCGTCTACGACGTTGCCTCGTTTGAAAAAAAGTTACCGGAAACTCAGGAAGAAGAATTGAAATTGCTTAAAAAACTGGGATTTAAGGTTAATCCTCATTTTAAATACGGCCATAATATTAAGGAGGTAATTGGTTATTGGAAAGAATGGCAGAAAAAAGCCCCGCAACAAGACTATCTTATCGACGGCGTGGTGGTGAAGGTCAATGAGCGGGCTTTTCAGGAGAGGCTCGGTTACACCGGCAAGGCTCCTCGATTCGGTATTGCCTTTAAATTTCCAGCCGAACAGGTGACGACGGTGATTGAAGATATTGTCCTCCAGGTAGGCAGGACGGGAGTACTTACACCTGTCGCTCATTTGCATCCGGTATCGGTGGCTGGTTCGACGGTTTCGCGAGCAACGCTTCATAATGAAGATGAAATCAAGCGACTCGATGTGCGAATTGGCGATACTGTTATTTTGCAAAAAGCCGGTGATGTCATTCCCGACATTGTTAAGGTGATGACGGAAATGCGGACCGGCAAAGAAAAACCTTTTGTGTGGCCAACTCGAGTCGAAGCCTGCGGCGGTGACGGTCCGATCGAACGGATTCCCGGACAGGCCGCTTGGGCCGGTGTTTCCAAGGATTCCTAAGAACAGATAAAGCGCAGATTTTTTTTTTTTGTGCCGAAAAAGGCTTTTGATATTGATGGTTTGGGACCGAAGATTATTGATGTTCTTTTAGATACCGAACTTATCAGCAATTTTGATGATATTTTTACCCTGAAGCGTGGCGATCTTTTAGCCCTGCCGCGTTTTGCCGAAAAATCTGTGGATAATCTTTTAGCTTCTATTGAAAAAGCTCGAAGAGTGAGTTTGCCAAGATTTCTCGTCGCTCTTTCAATCCCTCAAGTTGGTGAAGAAACGGCTAATGATTTGGCCAAGCACTTTCTCATTCTTGAAAAGCTCAGCAAAGCGACATTTGAAGAACTGGAGGCGATCGATGGTGTTGGTCCGGTGGTCGGTAAAGCGGTGACGGATTTCTTTTCGAATTCTTTAAATAAAGCAACCATTAAGAGGCTATTGAAACAAGTTGAGGTCGAGAAATCTGAAGTTGATGAAAAACCAAAGAAACTGACGGGATTGACGTTTGTGCTCACTGGTTCGCTTACGTCGATGGGTAGAGATGAAGCTAAAGAAAAGATCAGGTTGCTAGGCGGTGATGTCTCCGGTTCGGTTTCGGCGCGCCGCTGCGCTTCGATGAAGCGGAGA
>CAZYVN010000054.1:0-4571 GCA_964650925.1 uncultured Candidatus Saccharibacteria bacterium | reverse complement strand
TTTACGTCCATATACCGGTTAAGGTCCGGGAAAATTCACCTACTTAATGTCGATGCCGTTGTCAGGGGCGTCGATCGGCATAACCAACTTCCGATCAATGGCTTGAGCGACTTCATCCGAACCGGCAAGAGCTGGACCAATCTGTTTCCAGACCAAACCAAACGAAGCGTAAGGGATTCCTTCAGGTCGACTGCCGCCGCCTCCCGGCTGGTGATGATCGAAACGATTTCGGGAAATATCGTACTCTCCACCCACGTCGACGACATAATCGGCTCGCTGACAATCTTTTGGTTCGCGACTACGAAGAACTTCGGCCGTAATCGATTCTTTCGCCAACCACAACAAAAGCGCCGCCACCGCAAAAACATCATCACTATGAAAGCTGCCGCTGTGGGTTACGATAAGGGTTTTTTTCATATAGTTTCATCTCTTATACAACAACAAACTCGGGCTATAACCCGAGTTTGTCGTCGTTCTCAGGATGTCGTTTATTATACACCCCGAGCAATGGAATAGACCAGACCGATGACGATGAGGAGAATGACGATGCCGACGGCGATAGCGACCCAAGGAATGGCCTGCGTTGTTGTGTCGACGATGGAAGCGCCGAGCACGCTGCCGGACGTGGCCGTGTTGCTAGCGGTATTACCGAACATAAAGGCGCTGTCGGTTGTTGTCGGTGTAGTGGTGGAAACGATCGTGCTTGAATTTACTCTCTTTTTAGAGGTCGAAGAGTTGCCGGTTGAGGTAGTTTTTTTCGCCACAGTTGAAGCGCCGAGAACTTGAGGGTTACCGGTGGTTACCATAATCGTGCCGTTGCTAGGGTTGACGATATTGGCATTACTTTGGTTGAGAACCATCGAACCATTGCCGACAATAACGGCGCTCGTGCCGGCCGCTTTTACTCTAAAGGTTATCGTTCCAAGAATTGTCGAGCTGGTAATACCCCCCGGAAAACCGGCGGTTTTAATGAGTGTTCCCTTACTATTATCGAGCTCATCGTATCCAGGTTGGGAAAGCGCGATTACCTTACTATCGTAGGAGAAATGAGTAACCTCGAGAATGTCCGGACGATAATCGACTTCAACTTTGGCACTGTAGACTTTTTCATTGGCAGCCGGTGTGACGTATATAACGGCGTCAAACGTTTGGCCGACGTTACGACTGATTTGAAGCGGTAAGAAGTTAAGCTGGGTTGCTGCCGCAGCCGATCGAACACCAGAAAAGATGAGGAGGCCGGCGATCGCGAGCGTAAGTAGCGTATATTTTTTAATCATAGTGTTAATTAATTAAATCGCGCTAGACCAGTTGGCCATTAATAAATTAAAGTCGAGCAGATCGACCCTGCCGTCATTGTTAAGATCTGACTTCGTCGAAGCGGTCACTGCTGTTCCCCATTCGCCCATCATGGTATTGAAATCCATGAGGTCCACTCGACCATCGCCGTTTTCATCCGCTTTGCTATTGGAGATGGTATTGCTTGCCGTAGTCGGACCAAGCGTCCAGCTACCGCCGCCGCAGCAGGAGCTACCGGCTGAACTTGTAGATGTAGTGGAAGTGGTGGTTGTCGATGTTGTGGTTGTTGTAGTCGAAGCTGTTGCTTGAGAGGTTGAAGTGGCTGTTGAAGTGTCGGTCGATGTCGCTGTTTGGGAAGTCGTCGTGCCGGTAGTGAACATCACGTTCGTGGTATCGTTGCGATTGTTACTGAAGTCAGCACAATACACATGGAATGTGTGGTTACCATCGGTCAGCACATCATTAATGGTACCGGTGAATTCGGTATCAGAATTATTCGGAGTAAGCGGTGAATGATCGGTTGCCGCGTCGATAGTAAAGTCACAGGTGCTGCCTCGGTCAGTAGTAACATCGATATTAATCGAGCTGGTAGCGTAATTGGTGTTGATTGGACTGAGGATGGTCACTGCGGGAATTGCCGTAGCAGGAGTGGATGAAGCGGTCGTCGAAGAAGATTGGTTACCGTTTTCGCTCAATACAACATTGTCGATTGTACAACCATTGTGGTCACCATCGTTATTTGAATCGGCCGTCCATGTAAAACTAAATCGGAAATCGGATGTAAGAAATTGCTGAGGGATATCAACGCTCATGTGTTTTTCGGCATAGCCGGTCGGGTCAGTGTCGCTGTCGATCGTCGGTTCGTTCCAGCGTGAGAGCTCTTGGAAACTGGTGCCACTACCTACAGCGTTCACGGTCATGAAGTCGGTGTTTGGCACGTATTCGGTATCGCAGCGAGTGTCAAAAGAAAGGGTGGCACTTGTCGAACTGGCTAAACTGACGGTCGGTGAAATTAAGGTACTAATCGAGCTCGATTCGTACGGAAAATGAGAAAAGTCGCCATAAGCGACTTTGTTTGTTCCTCCAATAAATTGAATACCGAAATTCGGGGTATTAGCTCTGGTCCAGCCGGTCGGTATGCCGCCGTCGGCCACCTCATCAAAATTCTCGGAAAGTACGCTGGCGCCCGGTGAATTATCCGCATATATGAGTGTTCGCCCTAGGTTTACCGCCGCTAAACCAAAGACGAGCACAAAGGCTAACATTTTTGTTTTCGACATGGTTTTATCAATTAATCATTTAATAAAAACTGGCGTCTCCACAACTGTTTGTCCTCTTTATTTACCATAACAAAACCGCCCCGCTGTCTGCAAGCTGAGCAGTATACCCCCCCCTCTAAATTAAGAGGGTACTAAACACCGAGTGTTTGATAAAATCTTTATTTTTTCTTCATCTTTTCTTCATATGAATAAGATAGATTAAGTTGTAAATGAGAAAAATAAAAATTACTCCCGGTGAGTACTACCATATTTATAACCGCGAAAATAAACGTCAGCCTATATTTTTCGACGATCGTGATCGGATCCGTTTCCTTTTTCTTATTCTCTATTTCCAATCACCGGTGAAAATTTACAATATTAGTCGCCATGTTAGCTGGTATATTAAACACCGAGTGTTTGGTATAAAAAAGACTCAAGAAATAATACACTCAAGGCATGTTGAACTCGTCGAGTTTGTCTTAATGCCAAATCATTTTCATTTAATTATTAAAGAGTTGACAGGCAGAGGAGCTTCTTTATATATGCAAAAAGTCCTAAACGCTTATACGAAGTATTTTAATGCAAAATACAAAACATCTGGGCATTTATTTCAGGGACCTTACCAGGCGGTTCATGTGGCTGACAACACTCAACTTTTACATCTGTCAGCATATATTCATAAAAACCCAAAAAAGATCGAGAAGTGGTCGGGTAAACTGGACCAATATCCATGGTCCAGTTATCAAGATTTTATTTATAAGAATCGCTTCGGCGAATTATTAAAGCCGAACATTATCCTCGACCAATTTAAATCAATTTCCGATTACGTTGAGTTTATTAAAACAAGTCCCGCAAAAGAATTCTAATAACTACCAAACACTCGGTGTTTAGTACACCGTATTCCCCTTTTAGGAAGAGGGGGTGCAGTGGGAGTGAAGGAGGGGTTACTTCCCGTGACACTTCTTAAACTTCTTTCCGGAACCACATGGGCAGAGGTCGTTTCGGCCAACGCCTTGGTATTGATTTGATTTTTTGGCGTTGTGATCTTTATTGGCATCTCCATCACCCGAACCGATTAACTGCGCCTGGTCGTGAACCTCTTTGAGTTCAACTGCGGCTGGTGTCATGACCTGACCGCCTAGATGAGGCAAGATAGAAATAATTTGAGCATTAATAGCGTCTTGCATTTCTTTGAAAAGTCGCAGGCCCTCGCGCTTGTATTCGACGAGCGGATCTCGCTGACCATAGGCCCGAAGATTGACACTCGATCGGCTGTAATCCATAAGCTCAAGGTGCTCGACCCAGAAGGCGTCGATTGTTTGGAGGAAAAGCTGTCTTAATGCCCGATACAGTTGCGCCTCGCCGAGCTGTTTTTTCTTTTCGGCAATAAGAGCAGTGAGCTTCGGATCGTTGCCGATTACTTCATTGAGTCGCGTTTCCACATCCGCGTCACTGCCAAGGAGAATGCTACGTCTACGATCGTACACAATGGTGCGTTGATGATTAAGAACATCATCGTATTCGAGAACATGTTTTCGAGAATCGAAATTAAATCCTTCGATTTTCGACTGAGCGGTTTCCAGAGATTTGGTAATCAATCCAAGCTGAATCGGTTCGTCTTCAGGAATGCCAAATCGCCCCATCATCTTTTTGATAGTATCTGAAGCAAAAATCCGCATCAGTGAATCTTCCAATGAAACGAAAAACTGCGTCTCACCCGGATCCCCTTGTCGACCGGATCGGCCGCGGAGCTGGTTATCGATACGTCGAGCTTCGTGACGCTCGGTACCGAGAACGAAAAGTCCTCCCAATTTTCGAATTTCTTCCTTGGCTTCATCGGTGGAAGGATTACCGGCGAGCTTGATATCAACACCGCGGCCAGCCATGTTGGTAGCGATAGTCACACCATTCTTGCGACCGGCCTGAGCAATGATTTCCCCCTCTCGCTCATGATTTTTAGCGTTCAATATTTCGTGAGGCACGCCTTCGGTTTTCAGGTATGCGGAAAGCACTTCG
>CAZYVN010000053.1:0-4589 GCA_964650925.1 uncultured Candidatus Saccharibacteria bacterium | reverse complement strand
AAAACTATGCGCAGTCGCGACTCTGGTGTTTTTGTTTGGTTGCGAAGAAAAACAAGACTTGGTTATTCGAAGACCAGTGTTGACCGATGAGCAACAAAAGGCCCATATGATTAAAATCCTCCAGGAAACGGATCCTGCAGTGGCCCTTAAGGCAAAAATGCATGATAATTTGATTCAATCATTTGGTCACGGCGTTTACTACTTTCATTATGTAGGTGGCCAGTTTGGCAAAGAGCTCGGCCTTTTCCTCGATGTTAATCCAATTTATTAGTGGTCGGATCAGATAGTGAAGTTATGCGATTCAACCTTGCGAATGGCCATACCTTTGCTGATTACGGGGCTACCGAAGGCCACTGGGTCTACACCAAAGAAAAAGAAAAGAAATAAATTCTCAACTGCTCGACGGTAATAATCGTTTGGGTAGTTTTTTATTTTCCAAATTCCCCCACCGTTACTTTCGGCGCTTTGATAACCCGGCCATTGAGGCTGTAACCTTTTTGAATGACTTTAGTGATGATATTGGCTTGTTTTTCATCGGTGACTTTTTCAAATTCCACCGCTTCGTCGCGCATCGGGTCAAATTTCTGGCCGACTGGATCGAGGATGACGAGGTTGTTATTTTTAAGAGCGTTAATTAACTGAGAATAGATGTATTCAACGCCACTGCGCCAGTTTCTATCGACTTTTTCCCAAGCTTCTTTATTCGCCATGGCCATCTCGAAACTATCGAGCACCGGAATAATCTCGGAAATGAGGTTTTCATTGGCGAATTTAACTAGTTCCTTCTTAGCCTCATCGTCGCGCTTGCGGGCATTGATAAAATCAGCCTTGGCTCGCTGCCAACCGTCGAGGTAGCTCTGCTTCTCTTCGACGCAGAGTTTGAGTTTCTCGCGTAGTTTCTTTAGTTGAGCGGTTGTATCAAGCCCCTCCCCGTCTTCGTTTGTTTCCTCAACTACAACGTCCTCCTGAGTTTCTTCAGGCTTTTTATTTTCTTCTTCGTTCATGAAATACATAGTAGCAAAATTAAAATAAAAAACCAGCATAGCGCCTGGTTACTTTATGTGCATGCATCATTTAAAGTTTCGATTCGATATTGGACGTTAGAGATCAATTTCCCTGATAACAGAGCCGTTACGGGTAATTCCAGCCTTCGAGGGGCACGACATATCCCTGCAGAAATCTCCGCAGTCGTTCTTCAACCGACAGCGACCGGTAGTCTTCTTCCATGCTCAATCTTATAAAGGCGGCGCTATGAGAGATGTTGCCGTCCTCGCTGAGTCGATAGTGCCAGGTTTCTCGATCAATTGCTAAGCCTCGAACCTTTTCACTCACGGTAAGTGGCATGAAGACCTTGTGTAAACCGCAGTGATCATCGTGGTAATCCAACATTTTAAAAAGAATAGCTTCTACTGCGGTGAAGCCTTCTCGTGTTGCCAAATAACTTGCCAACCTCTGAAATTCAATCTTTGCAATAAAATAGATCGACTAGCGTTTAGACCACTGAGGACTCTTGCGGGCTTTTTTGAGGCCGAATTTTCGGCGCTCTTTGGCTCGGGGATCTCGTTTGAGGAAACCCAGTTTCTTGAGATTTTTTCGAAGTTCGTGGTCGTATTCGTTAAGAACGCGAGCAACGCCATGTCGAACAGCTTCGGCTTGAGCGTGAACTCCACCGCCTTTTACCATTGCCGTTATTTTAAATTTCTGAGCAATTTTTGACTTATGCAAACTGTCACTGGCAATCGTCTGTAATTCCGTTGTTGGAAAATAAGTATTCAATTCTTTTTCATTTATGACAAAAGAAGCTTTTGCTTGAGGAGTCATGCGCACGCGGGCAACCGCTGTTTTGCGGCGGCCGATACCTTCGATGTATTTTGATGATTGTTCTGCGTTCATAGTATTATTCGGTAATTACGACATTTTTCATCATTTGGTTGGTAAGTTTGTTGTGTGGAAGCATGCCGTAGATAGCTTGGCGGAAAATTTCAACGTGACCTTTTTCCTTGATCACCGTCGCCATCTTCTTTTTGTAGAGTCCGCCCGGGTGCCCAGTGTATGTTACATAGATCTTCTCTTCTTTCTTTTTTGGATCAATAGCCGCTTGAGCGGTATTAATGACGTGAACTTGGACTTTTGGAGCTTTATTCCGAACAAAATCCGGGCTGTTTTTAGCCATAAGAAGAGCAGCCGCTTCACTAGCGACTCGACCTAATTTTTTACCTTTGGCGTCAATGGTGTATTTCATGATATGTGGTCGATAAAGTCTAGACAAATTCGATTATGGCCATCTTGCTGCCGTCGCTCAATCGTCGTGGCAATTTGACGATGCGCGTATATCCACCGGCTCGCTCTTTGTATTTTGAAGCGAGGGTGGTCATAATTGCTTGCGCTCCTGTCTCACTGCCGATTCGCGAAACAATCAGACGGCGTGAAGCTAGATCACCCGCCTTACCCTTGGTGATAAGTTTTTCGACAAAAGGACGGACCTCCTTAGCTTTAGCTTCTGTTGTTTTAATTTTATTTTTAAGAACAAGCGACAATGCTAAAGAGCGAATCAAGGCGTTTCGTTGATCTTTCTGGAGGCCGAATTTTCGTTTTGATGAGTGGTGACGCATATATATATGATACTAATATACGAATTTATATGTTACTTAAGGGTGATGCCGTAATTTGAAAGGGCTTTTTTAATTTCCTGGATGCCCTTAGTACCCAAACCTTCGACTTCCATAATATCAGCTTCTTTCTTTCGGGCAAGACCGCCGACCGTTCGGATATTGGCGTTCGCCAAAGCCTTGACGGTTCGAGGGGAGAGGCCGATAGAATCGGTTCGTGTCTTGAGGAATTCAATATCGAGCTCTTTTTTCGCTCCCTCTTCCCCCTTTTCTTCGGAAGTTTTCTTTTCAACTTTCTCTTCGACTTCTTCCTCTTTAAATCCAACAATCGCTTTGAGTTGGTTGATCATGATTTCGATGGCCTGAGTCAATGCTTCGGAAGGCATGATAGTGCCGTCGGTTTCAATGAAGATTTTGAGGCGGTTAAAATCGGTTCGATCACCAACACGCATGTTCTCGACTTCGTAGTTAACACGTCGAATCGGTGTAAAGATGGCATCAAGAGTAATGGTGCCGATGTCTACACGATCTTTTTCAAGAACATCTTTTGGTACATAGCCAAGACCTCGTTCAACGGTGATGTCCATGTTTACGTTAGTATTTTTATCGGTACCGTGAGCAATGAGAAGATCAGGGTTTAGAATTTCAACCTGACCAGGGAATTCAATATGTGAAGCTTTAATTTCTTTGATGCCTTTGATCTTGAGGCTCATTGTCTGAGGCTCGTCGGTCAACATTTTAATGCGAACACGCTTGAGGTTGAGGAGAATGGTAATAACATCTTCCTTGATTCCCTCGATAGTGGAAAACTCATGGCTGACCCCGTCAATTTTAACCCGGGTAATAGCCGCTCCAGGCAGTGATGAAAGGATAATTCGTCGAAGCGAGTTACCAAGAGTGTGACCGTAGCCTGGGTAAAGGCCGTCGATCTCGTAGGTACCGGTGAACTCTTCTTCTTTGATTATTTTCGGCTTTGAAGGCAGCACGACGTTTAAATCTGACATACGTTTATTAAAATTAAATACTTGATAAAAATTATACCATTATCTACTGTAAAACTCAAGTACAGAAGCGATATTAAACATCAGTTCGGTCTTGGCAATGGTTGGGTTACCTTGAATTTCCCAGCGGCCTTTCTCGTAGTCATGCTTAATCCAGGCAGGTGGCATATAGCTTTTCATCCTCTCGGCAAGGCTTTCAAACATCTTGCTCTTCTTGCTACCTTCTCGGATAGTGATAACATCTCCCACCTTCACTTCGTATGAAGGAATGGTTACCCGGCCTCCGTTTACCATAATGTGGCCATGAGAGACCATTTGGCGAGCAAAAGCTCGAGTTAGGGCAATTCCCGAACGCAAAACGGCGTTATCAAGACGAGATTCAAGATTTTTGATAAGAGCGGTCGTCGAATCCCCCTTGCCGTCGAGTGACTTCTTTACATATTTTGAAAATTGTTTTTCAGTTAGACCATAGCTAAAGCGGGCTCGCTGTTTTTCAAGTACCTGGAGGCCGTAGTCGGTTTTTGCTCGAGGTCGAGAAGCGCTCGATTTTGATTTTTGAGCCTGGCGTAGCGCAAACTTTTGAGTTTGAGTTTTCTCAAAAATAGGTTTTCCTAGACGGCGGGCGATTTTGTATTTTGGTCCGATAATCATAAAAATAATGGTGAATTAAACTCGACGAGGCTTCTTCTGCTTCGGTCCATTAAACGGTACCGGCGTAACGTCCTTGATGCTTGTAATATTGATACCTTTTGAGGTAAAACCTCGGATCGATGATTCCCGACCTGAACCAACACCCCGAACAATCACTGCCACTTGCTTAACACCAAGAATTTCAGCAGCCGCAGCGACCGTCTCACCAACCTTGGCAGCGGCAAAAGGCGTACCTTTCTTTGCGCCCTTAAAACCGAGCGAACCGCTCGATGACCAAGCTTGGGCATTACCTTTAGGATCGGTAAGGATGAATTTGGTGTTATTTTAA
>CAZYVN010000052.1:0-4591 GCA_964650925.1 uncultured Candidatus Saccharibacteria bacterium | reverse complement strand
AATAAAAAAAAGGTTAATTTGGAACTCAGAAAGGACCTTTAAAAACTCATGAAAACCGAGAAAAAAGATAACTTCGGCTTTGTTCCTGTCGCCGCGGCTTGTCCGAAACTGAGAGTTGGCAATACTAATTACAACGCCGACGAAACCATCAAATCTATCCTGCTCGCTAAAGACCAAGAGGCAAAAATTATCGTTTTGCCCGAGCTGGGAATTACCGGATACACCAATGGTGACCTGTTCGCCAACGAAACATTACTCGACAATGCCATTGAGGCATTGATGAAAATTCGATTCGAGTCGACGGCGGGAGCACTGGTCATTGTCGGATTGCTGTTACGCGTCGACAGTGGACTCTATAATGTCGCCGCGGTGATCGGCAACCAAGAAATACTCGGCTTCGTGCCGAAAACTCACATCCCAACCTACAAGGAATTCTACGAACGGCGTCATTTTCAGTCGGCCCGCTCGCTGCGTTCCACAACGGTCAGAATCGACTGTGAAGACTACCCTATTGGACAGACCTTATCTTTCAGTTCAAGGACGACCCTGAAGTGAAAGTTGGCGTCGAAATCTGTGAAGATGGTTGGGTGCCGATCTCACCAAGTTCTTACCAAGCCCTGGCCGGTGCAACCATCATTGCCAATCTTTCGGCATCGAACGACACCGTCGGCAAAGCGGCCTACCGAAAGGAACATATCGCAGACGGAAATTCCGCTCGACTGGTAGCCGGCTATGTGTACGCTTCGTGCGGGGTGCATGAATCAACCACCGATGTTATCTTCAGTGGACACCTCATCATCAGCAAGAATGGTATTACGTTGGCCGAATCGGAACGTTTCAATCGCGATGGAGAGGTAATCGTCACTGAATTAGACATTGATCACTTGATTCATGACCGGATAAAGACCGGCAGCTTCGGCGAAAGTATCGACGAGCTCGGCGAAAGACAATTTCGCTACATCGACGTCGACATCGACTTGCCCCAGATTGCCAAACTCAAGCGGACGATAGACCCGTCACCGTTTACGTCGACTGATCCGGGCAAACAAGAAGGAATCGTTCGCGAGGTTTTCAGCCTTCAAGTCCATGCCCTGGCAACGCGGATGGAACACGCAAACATATCAAAGGTGTTCTTAGGCCTTTCCGGCGGACTTGATTCGACGAACGCAATGCTGGTTGTTCTATCAGCATTAGCTGAACTTGGTTTACCAACCGAAAACCTTTACACGATTTCGATGCCGAGCTTCGGCACGTCATCACGCACGAGAAATAACGCGAAGGTGCTTGCGGAAGCAGCAGCCACTCGTTTTGAAGAAATCGACATCACCGATATGGCCGAGTTATCCCTCAAGAAGATCGGTCATGATGGTGTCACTCAAGATACTCCATTCGAAAATGTCCAGGCGAGAATTCGAACCGAAATCTTGCTCAATAAAGCGGGCATGGAGGGCGGCCTGGTCATTAATACCGGGGATCTTTCGGAGATCGCTCTGGGGTGGTGCACCTTCAACGCCGATCATATCGGTCATTACGCGGTTAACTGCGGCGTTCCCAAAACGCTCGTACGCTATATCATTAATTGGATAGCTCGAAATCAAGTGGGAGATTTCCGAAGAGCGTTGATCGATATTTTGAAGACACCGGTATCGCCGGAACTGGTAAAAGAGAGCGGCGATACGATCACTCAATTATCCGAAGACAAGATCGGGCCGTACATTCTCAACGACTTCTTCTTGTATCACTTCGTTCGTTGGGGATCGAGTCCATCGAAAATCCTCTACCTCGCTCGACACGCATTTGAAGAGACCGAACACAATGATATTGCCGTGCACCACAAATGGCTGACGAAATATCTCGAGCGTTTCTTTAACGCACAAAAGAAACGCTCGCTCTCAACCGACGGCCCCAAAGTCGGATCGGTTTCCCTCTCGTGCCGCGGCGACTGGCGCATGCCTTCAGACGCCGACGTCGAGATCTGGCTCAACGAACTTAAATAATCCCCTGTCTTTATCTCCACAACACGCGCTCACCCCGCGTGTTTTTTTGCTTTAGCGTAAAATTTTGACCTCGACTCTAAATGATAACCTCGCTGTCTTTAAGAGTTTTGTAAGGCACTGTGATGAAAGAAGAAGTCGCATGATCGCATGCATACCACACAAAACCTAGAAAGTTATGAAGAAATTATGAATTTTTTGTAGCAGAAATACTAGACAGTTATGAAACCATTTTTATATAATGAACCGCATGAATAGTGAACAAAAAATCGACATCTTCATGGACTTTGTCAGAAGGAATATGGTTACTAAAACCGACCTTGAAGTATTCGCGACAAAAAAGGATCTCGAGAGGTTTGCCACAAAAGAAGATCTTAAAAACTTTGCCACTAAAACTGACCTGGAACGTTTTGTTACTAAAGATGATCTTGTAAGAGAAGTAGCACAATTAGCGACAAAGGAAGACTTACAGACGGTAAAAACGAAGTCTTGAGTGAAATTGAAGCCCTGGCAATAAGCACTGCAAATGCTTTGGACAATACCAGTGGTGACTCCAGCGACGACTCAAGTTCACTACGTTCGCATTGGATTTGATACCACTACGCTTAAGTTGACAAAAGGTATATATAGTGCATTATATGTTCAGAAATTCAAGGTTATTTGTAATCAACGATAAGGAAATTATGCTCTATACCCCCAGCCTACCCTGCTGGAAGCCTATAATCACGTCGCTTCTAGATACGGACTTTTACAAGTTCACAATGGGTCAGTTCATCTTCCATCGCTACCCAAAAGTCAAGGTAAAATTCAGTTTCAAGTGCCGGACCAAGGATGTTCGTTTGGGTATCCACATCAGAGAGGGCGACCTGCGCCAGGAACTCGACCACGCAAGATCGCTTCAAACGAAAAACACCGAGCTCCATTTTCTACGCGGTACCAACGAATACGGTGAACGGATGTTTAAGGAAGACTACTTGATTTTCCAGAAAAATCTGAGACTTCCTGAATATAATCTCGAGTATCGCGGCGATGATTTCAGTCTCGATTTTTACGGCGACTGGCCCGAGGTCAGTCTCTGGGAAACAATCAGCATGCAGATTATCGTCGAGCTCTATTATAGAGCGCTTATGAAAAAAATGTCGCGCTTTGAACGCGACCTAGTCTTCGCCGAAGGGAAACGTCGGTTCGGCGAGAAGCTCAAAAAACTCAAAGAGAATCCCGACATCATTTTCAGCGATTTCGGTACTCGGCGAAGATTCAGCTTCGAGTGGCAGGACTACATCAATAGTGTCCTAGCTGAAGAATTGCCAAGCGCACAGTTTCGCGGCACCTCGAATACCCTTCTGGCCATGAAGTATGATTTGTTGCCGATGGGTACGAACGCCCACGAGTTGCAAATGGTTGTTGCCGGCCTCGCTAACACGGACGAAGAGCTCCTTAACGCTCAGAATGTGGTTCTTGATGCCTGGTGGGATGAATACGGCGAAGCTCTAGCGGTTTTTCTACCGGATACCTTCGGATCGGATCATTTCCTAAGCATCCTATCGAAGAAACGAGCGCAAGACTGGAAAGGGCCGAGGCTTGATTCCGGCAGCCCGTTTAAAGAAGCTGAGCAGTGGCTCGACTTCTATCGACGCAATGACATCGATGCCCGGCAAAAGTTATTCATACCGAGCGACGGACTGGAATTGCCGATAATGCTCGAGTTGCGCGATCGTTTCAAGGGACGCGTCAATCTGTCAAACGGTTGGGGCTCAGATCTTATGAGCGACTTGGGCTTCAAAAACCCTTCCATCGTAGTTAAGGCGGTTGAAGCAAATAGCCGGCCATTGGTAAAACTGTCGAATAACCCAGCCAAAGCGATAGGTACAAAGTCGGAAATCGAACGCTACATGCGCGTATTCAAGTACGGAAAACACGAATCAACCGATTGTAAATATTAAATTCACTCGGGTACCATACGGTACCCGATTTTTTTATTTGCGGTTTTTTGTTGGATATGATTATATGACAACAGTTATGAGTACATTAAACAACGCGACAAACGAAACCGAAGATCCTAATTACACCCACGTCAGAGTCGGCATTGGGATTATGATCTTGAAAGTTGTCCGTGGTAAAACCATGGTCCTGATGGGGAAACGCAAAAGCTCTCATGGTGAAGGACAGTACGCATGGCCAGGCGGACACTTTGACCACGGGGAGACCTCGATAGTCGGCGCAGCACTAAGAGAAATTGAAGAGGAAGTTGGAAACAAATTTAAAGTCTGCCGGATGCGACTACTCTGTGTTCAAAATCTGTTGGATTACCTGCCTAAACATTACCTTGATATCGGTCTCGTGGCCGAGTGGAAATCCGGTAAGCCTGCCGTCATGGAGCCTCACAAATGCGAGGGTTGGGATTGGTACAATATTGACAACCTTCCTTCGCCGCTCTTCTGTACAATTCCTCGCTACGTCGAAGCCTACCGTACCGGCAAAAACTTTTTCGACGGTGAATAACCGCCCATTCCGCCCGCACAAAACGTGCGGGTATTTTTAATTAAGGGTAATCCCTAACTCTGCCACCAGCTGTTAGAGATTTTGCATTTGTGTTG
>CAZYVN010000051.1:0-4611 GCA_964650925.1 uncultured Candidatus Saccharibacteria bacterium | reverse complement strand
CGGTGACGTTGTTTGATTGATTGAGGGCCAGGGTTTCGCGCAGTAGGGCGTAGGTTGCGGGTACCGGTTCAAAGGCTTCAACTCGACCAGTTTTACCGACCCAGCGGCCAAACATCACGCTGTGAAGGCCGATGTTGGCGCCGACGTCGAAGACGACGGCGCCGGGCTGAATTACCTTTTTTAAAGCTTTAAACTCATCGTCAAACATCCGATGGGAGAGCTGTTTTTCCAAGGACATTTTATCCCAGGTATACCAGATGAAGCGGATGCCGTATTTGTCGGTCAAAACGATTGGATTTTTTGGAAAGAACAAGCCTCGCAGAAAAGTGGCGCGAGTTTTTTCTCGAATTTTATCGTAGATAAAGATCTTCGGCCATTTGACGAAGATGTTGTGGGGGGTTAATTTTTTGATAAAGGGTGTATTCATGATTTTCCGGTTAAGCGATGATAGTGGGCAATGAGATATTTTTTAAACATCAGATCGCGCCGACCACGATAGCGTTGGTTGATTAATCGCCGGTCTTCACTGGAAAGCCGCGAGCCTTCTTTATCGAGAAAAGCGCGATGGATTTTTTTGTAAAGTTTCAAGGTTTCCAAGATGTCATGGATTGAAATCGAGGGGTCGGGGATGCGATTGATGAGCACCCGGGTGACCAGATGATATTCACGCTCGGTCATTGAAAAGTAGCGCTGAATGTTTTCTTTCATCATTCGGAAAGTATTTTCACGGATGATCGATTGGGAAGAAGCGGCGCCCGTCAGTGAGCTGCCGTGAGTTCTATAATAGAGGAGAGGTTCGGGAATGTTGGCAATCTCGTGGCTTTGAATAACTCTTGAATAAAGATTGTAATCTTCGGTGTTGAGCCATTTTTCATCATAGCCCTTTGCTTCAATGATGATGTCTTTACGCATCATGATTGAAGGATGAGTGGTGGTATTACCGAACAAAAGCTCGTACTTTATGACGTTGCTACCGGTCGGATTTTTATGAATTTTTATCGGTGTATCATTTCCATCGATGATGATTGACCAGGTGCCAACAATGGCTACAGTCGGATGTTGCTCAAGGAAATTATGTTCGACTTCGAGCCGACGCGGCAGAGAAATATCGTCATGATCCATCCGAGCCACATATTTGCCACGGGAGATCTCCAAACCAATGTTGAGGCTTTTAATGAGGTGAAGATTACGAGGATTTTTAATGAGCTTTATTCGAGGGTCTTTAAATGATGAAATGATCTCAAGGGTGTTGTCTTCGGAGGCATTATCAATGATGAGAAATTCAAAATTAGTGAATGTTTGACCGAGTATGCTTTCTATGGCTTTGGCGACGTATTTTGAGCCGTTATAGACCGGCATGATGATACTAACCTCCGGTATCAGATCTTTATCCATGATGATGGAAGTATACCAGAAACATCGATTTTTTCATCAGCAAACCACCGTTTAGGGCCAATAATGAGCTTGTTTTGGTTAGCGCTAAGCCAGGCCGCCCACCAGCTAAAAGAACTGTTAGCGATGATAAAATGGCAGGCTTTACTCGTAAGAATAAGCTCATCGGTGGCGGAGAAGTCTTTTCGACTGACGTATGTCGTCGGTAAGGTAAATGAAAGATTTTTCTTTACCCATTCAATATCATCGGAAAAAATGAAGAGGAATGGGTTTGTCAGTTTCGAAGCGATGAGTTCTACCGCTTCAGCATAGTAGGCCGATGAACAGGTGCCATGGAAGGTATTGGTTTTTTTCTCGGTGACATAATCACCGCGGCGGACATGTAAGCCGACAGATTCGGTTGACTCGATGAGTTTTAAATATTCGTTCATTGAAGAAGGTAAACCTTTGGCTAATTTAAGTTCATTGCGTAGGGTCGGACCAATGTCACTCCAATATTTTTCACTCTGCCAGTAGCCATCGAGATAGGAATTATCTTTCGCTTGCAGAATAGTTTCGTCAACATGAAAATATTTTTCTTTAATAATCGTCGGTTTTACTTGGGCAATTTCGGCGGTTGAAATGATTCTTGCTTTAATTGCAAACGGTCCAAGCTCGTATGTTCTTTTTGGATCGTTTTCATAATGGGAAATGTCGAGGCAAAGTTCGGTGTTATTGAGTAGGGAAAGTTTCCTTCCAAGGGCGTATTGGAAGAGTTGGTTGCCGAGACCGCCGGTTAATTTAACGATAATCATGAAAGAGAGGGATGAGCTTTAGCAAATTCGTACATTCGTTTCATACCGGTGACGAGGTCGGTTTGAGCTTGCCAGTCGATTGCCTTGGTTAATTTTGAAACATCGTAGTAGTAACTATCTATCGCGCCACTCGAAGGATTTTTTGCGTAAACAAAAGCATTTTTGCCGACCGTTGTGGCGATAGCTGAAACCATTTCGCCAAAGGTGTGGCGACTGCCGTTGCCGCAATTGTAAATCTCGCCATTGGTTTTTTCCGAGAGAGCGACTCGTATCATTATTTCAACCAAGTCTTCGATGTAAGTATAATCACGAATCTGGGTGCCGTCGCTTAAAATTTCGATAGTTTCGCCTTTCATTGCTCGATTCATAAACCAGCCCGGCAAAGAATAAAGTCCTTTACTGAAATGTTGTCGATCGCCGTAGGGGTTGCCGATACGTAGAATGGTGGAACGAATACCGTACCGATGGTAGTAGGCTAGGTGGTATTTTTCAGCGGTTAATTTATGGATACCGTAGAGGGTGAGCGGGTCGGTCGCGGCTGTTTCGGTGATCGGGCTTGTAACATTACTTGAGTAGACCATCCGGGTGCTCGAAAAAACAATTTTGACTTTGGGATTATGAACGCGGCAGGCCTCAAGGAGGGTGAGTTGACCGCGACAATTGACGTCAAGATCTTCGTAGGAAACCACACCTTTGTCCATATGACTGACCTTGGCCGCCAGATTGAAAATAATTTCTTTATCTTTAACCACAGTGTCCATAAAGGTTTGGTCGCGAATATCGCCAGTGACGATTGAGAAGGGTATTTTATTTTTTTCAGCTGTGGCGACAATATCTTTAATGAGGGCAATGCCGCTATCGGTATGAACAAGCAAAGTGACCGCCGCTTTTAAAGAAACCAGGCGGTGGGCGAGATTGCTACCGATAAAACCGCTGCCCCCGGTGACTAGAATTTTTTTATGGGCCACGTCCATAATAGCAGCATTATATACCATAGTAGCCTCGTTCGCGGGCCAGGTCCTTGCGGATAAATAAAAACCGTCCCTCATCTTCGCCGCCAATCGGGTACCTCTCGTAGCCGAAATCTTTCATTAATGCGAGGGTTTGATCGTAATGGGGATTAAGACCGTTACTCCATTGTTTGCAGATTTCTAAAATAAATCCGACCGGTTTGACCTTTGTGATGAATTGTCGAGCGCCTTTGAGAAGAGCGTATTCGTTTCCTTCAACATCGGCTTTTATAAACACTTTTGCCCGTCCGGTAACTTCTTTTAAAAAACTATCGAGAGTGTCAATTTGAACGGTGACCTGATCCTTCGGTAATCCAGCGCCGTATGTTTCTTTAACAATCGAACCCATTGCATCGATACCGTAGAGGATCCGTCCTTCTTTTTTCTCGCCGAGACCGATAGGATAGGCTTTGGCTTTTTTGAGATTGTTGAGTTCGAGGTTTTTGACGAGGGAGGCATAATTATGAGGATTGGGTTCAAAAGACATGATTTTTTTCTCCGGTGAAAGGTGACCGACCAGACAACTGTAATAGCCGATGTGCGCGCCGATGTCGATGAAGTAATCAAAATCAGGAGTTATTTTTTTTAACACCCTTGTTTCTTCCGGTTCAAAAGTTCCCTCGGCCAATCTCCTCCATAAATTGCTCGCGTAATGTTTATAGACGCCGATATAAAAACCTTCATCAAGCAAAACGGCCAAAAACCTGTCAGTGTGAAGTTCATCTTTGCGGATTTCGTGAATCCAATAGAAGACTCGTCGAAAACCTGGCTTCACGTTAAGGTAGCGCAGCAGACGAATCAGTCTTTCTTTGTTGCTCGAGATAATACCCATGAGAATCAGGATGGCTGGCCACTTATTTTTTTGACATAATCGCGCAAGAGCCAGGAGCTTGATTGGATCTTACCGCCGTCGCCGATGCCAAAAATCATTTCGCAACCGATTTCATCGCAGACCGGAATCTCGGGGATGTTACTTTTCGTTCGATCGCCGCCATTGGCAAAAATATGAGGTTTGATTTTTTTAAGCTCGGCGCACACGCTCATGTCGGTTGGATTTTCGGGGTGTTCGGTAATTACGACCGCGTCAACCGATTTAAATGCTTCGATAATTTCCTTACGCTGATTCTCTTCCATGAAAATTATACCTTTCTTTTTTCGAAGCCAGTTGTCGTTATTGAGAATGACGATGAGTTTATCACCCAGTTTTTTAGCTTTTTCAAACATCCGGACATGGCCGATATGAATTGGATCGAAACCGCCGCTTACCGCTACCACTCGGATGTCATCTTGAGGACGTGCTTTTTTCATATGAAGATGGGCTAATTGTATCACAATATAAAAAGCCCTCCAGAGGCCGAGGGCTTTGTTGTTGCTTCGTTATTTCGAGGCCAAATGAACCTGTCCGGCCTTGCCGT
>CAZYVN010000050.1:0-4630 GCA_964650925.1 uncultured Candidatus Saccharibacteria bacterium | reverse complement strand
ATACGTCATCCTCCACGCCCAGGCTCGCGCCAAGCGTGGCAAACGCCCAACAGTGAGTTTCCGAGGAGTCAACAATCCTCGCGAGGCTCTCAAGAAAGCAAAAGCCACATTGTTTCGCACTGGAACATGGGTGATCCTTTCAGATCGAGTGCAGGACCTAACTGCCAACATCATGATGAAGATCAACGATGCCCTCGGTCTCCGTTTCCTTACTCTCGAGGAGTTTGAACAACTTCGAGAGAGGGCTACAGAGCCTCTTAATTCCTTCGGTCGAGTTCCGCTCGTTGAGTGGGACCAGAACGAAGTGAAGTTTGATTGGCTCAGTAGCCGAAGAAACGAAGATACCTGGGGAGCTCGATCGGGAAGATTATTCCTGGCAAGTCTCGTTTGAAAGTGGCGACTCACTTTCACTGGAGAAGACCTAAAAAATCTTCTCCACTCAACTGGACCTGCGATATTTGAATCGTTGGCCCACAGAGTTTAGTACACTGAGTCAACAATCAACAAAGGAATAAGTAATGAATGGCGAAGAAAAATCGTTGGGACGTCTGATTTCTAATTTGGAATCTGATCCTGACATCCAGGCAGCAATCAAGGGCAAGAACGTGGAAAACGCAAAAGAAGGTGGTCTGCGCATGTTGCGTGAGCGGGCAGAGAAATTGAATAAATTTCTCGAACCCGTGACTGAAAAAGTCCCGCATATGCCTGAAGTGATTATTGCCCAAACAATCGCAAGTCTAGTGAGAGCCGCCTCACTTTGCTTCCCTGAAGCTATGGGAAACGCACTCATGCAGAGTACTCGCGATGCAGCATGTCGCTATCACGGTTACTGTCTTAAATGCGGTAACCTCGTTCCAGATCGTAAATCCAGCGAAGGACAGTCTGAGTTCTGTCCTGAATGCAAAAAGGAGCTTCAAGAGGAGAGTGCTCTCTTGGAGAAGGAACTTAAAGATTAAATTCCTTTATCATCGGACACATGGGGAATCTCGGATTCCCCACTTTACTGGATTCGTGATCTAACAATTGTGATCGTGAATCCTGAGAGTTCAGTTCTTGATTATTTTATTCTGGTATAATGGCAACATTACGGCCTCGGCCCTCCCCGAAAGTGGTAAATAGACGTGTATGAAAACTGAGGAAACTCTTTATATAAAAATATTAGTGTGGACATATAACAGACAAGAGTCTGGCTTTAGTTGGGGTGATTTAACGAAAGAATTTAATTTAACTCCTGAGCAAGTACAGTGGGTTCAGAAGATATTCCGATCAAATATGCCTGCGAGTGATAATTTAATTGATCATTTGAGTTACAATTCAGAAAAAGATTCTCATCTCTTTGTAATAACATCAAAAGGTACATCGGCAGCGATTGAATACCTCAACCTAAAGGAAGCAGAGAAGACAGGTAGACGAGCAGAGAAAATCGCGATCGCCGCTATCATTATTGGTGCTACGGTTGGGATAATTCAAATAGCCCTTCAAATTTGTAAGTAAAAAGAAAAGGGTAATCCTTAGGCAATTAACCGTTCGGCACCCTTTTCGATACCCAAAGTATATCAAAGACCACAAAGAATATGTAATTGACAAAAGGCCATTTTCGTCTATAGTTAATGTATTAAAGAACGCCATGAAAAACACTCTCATAAACAAAGTAATACTCTCTGGCCGCGATGCCCGCAAGGCTATTATTCGCATGAGTCCACAAGAAAAACGCAAGGTAGAAACTGCCTTGGATGTTGAGCATGCTTACTACTCTAGTGCTTTGGAAGGAAGCAAAATTGACCGTGGAGAATTTGAGAAGCTCGCAGAAAGCGTAAAGGCATAACCTCATGGCGACACGACCTGGAGATGAGGCAGAGCTACAAAAGCGGGAGGCAATCGGAGTAATCCGAGCCTCTCGTTTTGTTAGAAAGTATGCAAACGCCAAGGATGCGATAGATATAAGCACTATTCAGAAAGTCCACGAGGTTATTTTCAAAGACGCATGGCCTGAAATTGCAGGCAAATGGCGAACTGAAAACTTAAAGATCATTGTCGCGATTGTCAATTTTGATCCTTAGTATGAAGATGTAGACCCAGATGTAACAGTCTGGGGTTTTTTTATTGTATAAACCCTCTTCTTTCGTGGTACAATTTGAATATTACTCGAAGATAGATAATTAATATCATGCTTACTACTATTTTACTTGCGATCGTGGGAGTCATTATCGCCGTTGGGGTGGGGACTTTTTGGTATTCCAATGCGACACCGATGGGCAAGCTTCACATGCGATATCTGGGTTTCGATAAATTGTCGCCGGAAGAGCAAAAGAGAAAAATGGAGGAGGCCAAGCCAATGATGGCTAAAATGTACCTGGGTCAGGCGCTCCTTTCCTTGTTGCTATCTTTTTCGGTTGTATATGTCGTGGCGCTTAGTATTCACAACGGCCTGCCAAAGACGCAAGCAATAGGCTATTCGCTTTTCAACTGGCTCTGTTTCATGGTGCCGGCCATTGGTACCGGCATTCTCTGGAGCAACTGCGAACGTTCGATGGCCTGGAAAAAATTCTTTTCGGACAGCGGCTTTTTCCTGGTGACCATTCTCCTCATCGCTATCGTAACCAGTTTCTTCGCTTAGGGATTTGTGCTTAATTTTTATGAACCCAAAAGAAAAAGTTAAAGAGGTTTTGGAGAAGGGGCACTTGATGAGCCTAGCGACATTAGATGATGGCGGACTGTGGGTTGCTGATGTTATTTATATTTTTGACGACAGTTTAAATATCTACTGGATGTCCGATCTGGACGCGCGACACTCGAAGGCGATCATGGATCATAAGCAAGTGGCGGGCACGATAACGGTCAGTAAGAGAAGCAAAGAGAAAAATCTCGGTATTCAATTTTCAGGTATGGCGGAAAAGATCGATGGTCCGCGGTTCGATCTGGCCAAGAAACACTACGCCAAAAGAGACCGTCCGGAGCCAAAAGAGAAAGATGATGTTTTGGAAGGGGATTCGTGGTATATGTTGCGACCAACTCTCATCGATCTCATCGACGAAGATAACTTGGGCTTTAGGAAGGTTAAAATAGATAAAGACTTATGAAAATTGCTCTAGCAATAATTGGCGCGGTTTTGGCCTTTGTGGGTAATATCGCCTATCTCAAGGATGTATTTAAAGGAAAAGTCCATCCTCATCCATACACCTGGTTTATTTGGTCCATTGTTTCGATGACGACGTTTTTCGGCGGTCTGGTCAGGGGCGCCGGGATTGGAGCGTTGCCGACCGGAATCGCCGAAGGCTTCACGGTGGTGATCTTTTTATTTTCGCTCAAATTTCTCTTTCTGGGCAAGGCCGGCCACATCCGTATGATAGACAACCTGTTTCTCGTCATCTGTCTTCTCGGTCTTATTCCCTGGGCGCTCACTAAAGACCCGACGATTTCAGTAGTCATTGTCGTGTTCATTGACGTCATTGCTTTCGTACCGGCTCTACGAAAAACCTGGCGGCATCCCCAAACCGAACAACCCCTCCTCTACGAAATGAACATTGCCCGTCATATTTTGACTCTTTTATCGCTCCAAGCCTACAATATCGCCACAACTCTTCATTCGATCGCCATGATCTGCACGAATACGGTGATGACAGGATTTATTAAAACACGTCAAAATCCGAGCGTCACAAGGCGTAACTGAAAATTGAAACGATTATGGATGAGGAAAAAAATGATGTAATTTTATTTATTTTGTATCATGATGCTACTGAAAAAGATAAAAAATATTTTTCTTAATGCCGTTCCGGTGCTGGTGATGATTGGTCTGATACCCATTGTTGAGAATGATTATTGGCTGGCCGTTGTGTATGGAGTTATTATCACTGTTTCGCTGTTTATTAAAAATAGCCGAAACGATCTTACCGTATTGATTTTTGGATTTGTAATTATGATCGTCTCAGAGAGTATTTTTACAAGCACCGGTGTTGAGACATTTAATCGAATTTCGCTTTTTGGTTTGATGCCGCTATGGTTACCATTTTTGTGGGCGTACGGTTTTGTAGCTATTAAAAGATCAGTAGAGATTTTGAATAAATAAAATTATGAAGAAAAGATAAAATTTTTGTCACCCGTTTTCTGGACATTGGAAAGGTGAGGGGTATAATTACACACATGGAGAATACAAAATTTTTGGAAAAGATGGTGACGTACATTGTTGACAATATGGTTACCAAAAAAGATCTCGCGGAAACCAAGGAGGAGCTCCTTGGCGAAATCGGGACGCTTGCCATAAGCACGGCTAAAGGCTTTGGCAAGTCGAAAGAAGATCTTGTTGATGTCGAAGAGCGGTTGATGCGGAAGCTTGACGGCCAATTGCAGAAGGTGTGCCCATAAGGGGTTTTATGTAACTAAGTAAAAACAAAAACCGCGGCCCTGGAGGGATCGCGGTTTTTGTTCTGATATCGGAATTGTTTAGTGTAACGTTTTGAAGTTTTTTACTGTCGTTGAAGCGGTGGTCAGGTTGTTGGTGGCGGTGATTTTGTAGTAGTAGGTGGTGTTGTGGGCAAGGCCGCTTAAAGTAATCGAGTGCGAAGTCAGCAATGAATTGTCGTTTTGGCTGCTTGAGAGATTAGTCGAGGTCAGACAGTACGAAACAGTACCG
>CAZYVN010000049.1:3151-4713 GCA_964650925.1 uncultured Candidatus Saccharibacteria bacterium | reverse complement strand
ATCGGGTTTATTATCACCGCCGGATCGACGATTCTCCTGAGTTTTATCACCGTTTGAAATCTCTGGCTTTGGGCTTTAATGCTTTTCATTACTCGTATCGGCGCGGCCATGATCGAAGTCATGAACGAAACGTACTTCTTCAAAAAAATCGACGGTCATTCGTCAAGCGTCCTTTCATTCTTTCGTATTACCAGGCCAATCGCATACGTTGTTGCTCCACTTATCGCTTCGATCACTCTCTACTTTGTTTCATTTAAATATTCGTTTATCGTCCTCGCGGTCATCGTATTATGCGGATTGAAGTACAGTTTGGCGTTGAAGGATACGAAGTAAAAAAACTGCACACTCGTGCAGTTTTTGACTAACTTTTACTTTTTGGCGAGCGCGACCTGTCGCGCGAAGTAGTGCCTGTCTTGAACAGTCGTCGTGGCGCACTTGCGACAGTGCAGCACGTCTTTATCTCGCCAGGTCGTCGCCTCCTCCTTCTTTTCGCCTTCCTTACGGATTGCGCCGCAGTGAGGGCAACGGAACTTGAGAACAAACTCCGAGAGCCGATCGGTCGGGATTTTTTCGCGATCCTTGGCAAAGAACTCGGTCTTTGTCGAAAGATCGGCGTAATTCCAGAGTGAATGTCGGGAATTAAGATCCGGTCCTTGTCCCGTTTTTTGGACATAACGGATGTCTTCGATGACGATTCGGGCGTCTTTCTCGGCGGCCAGACTGACGATGCGATGAGCCAGCTCTTCGGTGCGACGTTTGAGCTCTTTTCGAAACTGCCGATTGCCTACCCATCGATACCGGCGCTGCATGTCCTCAAGATAGGCCTTTTTGACCAACGCATAATCGAGAACTGTCGTTTGCTCAAACTCACCCGTCTCAACGATATCGCCGTTACGAGCCAAAGCCCAGACTACTAAAAGCTTCGTGTCGTCATTATGGAAATGGATCCCCAATATTGACGTGGTCGCTTTCGTCACCACTTCGTTTTCGGTGGCGAATTTAAGGAGCCACCTGGTGCCAAGGTGCGGCAGATTGTTTCCCTTGTGTCCCTCGCGCTGGCGCTTGTGATCGCGTTCTTCGGCAAGAATTGTCCATTTAACCCGACGATCCGGATCCTTCAAGAGATCGAGATTGCCCCGATACTCGAGCGGAACCATGATGGCGTTGGGTTTCTTGGGCCATGGCCGAGTTCCAAACGCCGGAAGGGGGGTGAATTCGGTGACATGTTGCATCCACCAAAGAAACTGCGAGTCGAGTTTTTGGGCGACCGGAATGAAGGCGTATAATCGACCTTCATGACTCGGGTAATGTTCTTTTCCCTGAACTTTGGCGGCATGATTACTGTAGCGTCGATACACGACAATATCATTTTTCGCGAAAGATACTGGAAACCTATCGACTTCAGGCCCTTCTCGAAAGTTCATCCAGTCGGGGTCAACATTGATGCGTCGATCGCCTTTTGGATCGTCGACCGGAATAGAAGGATCGATGTCGCGGGCGAGCTTGTATTCGAAACCGGTCGATATGCAGATCAACCGATCGAGGCCGCCAGACGCTGCCGC
>CAZYVN010000049.1:0-3141 GCA_964650925.1 uncultured Candidatus Saccharibacteria bacterium | reverse complement strand
CACGCCGAGCCATGCCGTCTTTCTGGCTTCCGGCGAGCGTTCGCCGGTCGAGGGAAAAGCGGTGTTTGGATCGGTGTCGAGAAGCTGAAGATAAGAGATAATCTGCTCAGCCGCTTTTTGAGCGACGCCAGCTCGGTTCGATAGTGTCAATCCTTCAAATGAAGGAAATGTACACCAGCCCAAGATAATCTGGGCCAGGAAGTTTGCCGGCAAGGCGCTAAGCACCCGCCGCTCGCCGCGTTTTGTCGTAACGGTTTTCGCCGCGACGATTTCAAACTCAACTTCCGCTCTTTCCGGAAGCTCCGGAGTGAGACGGACGAACGACACAATCCTGTACGAATTTGTGTAACCGAACGCGGTCATAGGCTGTTCGAGAAGACGTTGGGCACGGCCGACGTCCTTGCCGCTCGCGACTACTTTCAGTCGGGCGCAACGGATTTTCTTTTCATCACCGTAATGGACGTTCAACCGATTTTTGACATATTCAAGAACCTCCTGCATGGCAACGCCATATTTTGTGACCACTTCTCTGTAGAGATCGATCAGATTGCGACGCAGCCGAGAATGGACGGGAAGGTTGATGACCCCTTCGCACATCCGATAGCTTGTTTCGACTTTTGGCTCCTTCGAGACCTCTCTTGAAACCGATGTTTCAGTAGCAATCATTGCGCACCTCCCACTCGTCGCAGAAGATGAGCTCGCCGATTAATGGCTCTTTCGAATGATTTAATTGCTCGGAAATCACGAAATCGAGTGTTACCGGCGATATGATTCCTTAGAGAGGCAATCTTCCGGTCGAGCTTTCCGATATTTTCAAGATCTATTTGTTTGTTATTGTGCATATAATCTGATTTTAATAGTAGAACAATCTTACCTGATTGTCAATGTTTTTTCCTTGACATTCTGCATACCTGTGCTACTCTAATAAACAGAGGCAGTGTCCCTGCCCATGCCCATACCGGCGATTGTCCGCAAGGACGATACGCACGAATGTGCTGAAGCATCTTTAAAAAACTACGCGTGGCGTAGTGCTGATTATCAAACAGGTAAGGAACTCGCTGGGAAGCGAAGTGACTGTTTTTCCCATAATTATCCCTCATTTCCCATGATTTATGGCTTGAGTCTGAAATTATGGCTCAATGGCAAGGTTTAGGTTCTTGTTCCTTATCATGTGGTTAATCAATAGGATGTGGGACAGATCAGGTTGAGCGATCAGCCGGCTATTGGTTCCTTATCATGTGGTTAATCAATAGGATGTGGGACCAGACATGGTAATGTTTAAGGAGGAATATGAGTTCCTTATCATGTGGTTAATCAAATCGATGAATACTCAAATGTTTTCAAACCGACCATTCGTGGCCGGTTTTATTTTTTTCTACTATTTCCCCATTGGATTCGAAATGGTTTCCATTGAATATTTTTTTCTATCGATCGTCGCAATTCATATGCTTCGCGTTCGATAATCCTATTGATCGTCACCAGCTCACCCTGGTAAGGATACTTCTCTGACAATCTATCTTTTATTTTTGTGATGACTTTCCCAGGGTTTAATTCATTGTTGCCTCGGGAAAAAAGAGGAATAACTGCTGCGTCGACAACTGCTTGCCGAAATAATTCCATAAAATCATAGACCAGGCCTTTTTCATGCTCATGTGAGTGTAATACCGAAAGAGAAAGGTGTAAACCTGACGCACAAAGAGCCTTTTCGCAGATTCTGCTGAGGAATGTGTACCCGATATTCAATGAAACATTCAATGGGTCGCGGGCTTTGGGGTAGATCCTTGTCCATGTCGTATCCTGCTTGCAGATTATCTTTATACAATCCCAATAATGCCTTGCTGCCCGAGCTTCGGTAAGCAGCGTATCGGAACTCTGATTGCAGGCTGATGACGCAATAGCGTGCATTCGATTTTGGCGATACAAGATGTATTTCCCTTGAAAGGATTTTTTTCGAGTCGCCTGGAAACGCGTCAGTAAAAATGTGCAATTATTGATTTTTGTTCTGACGATATTGGACCGGGTAGTTTGGGCGTTGATGCTTCTCGTATAATCGACCTGTTTGATAATTAAGTTAGTCATAGTTGGAGAATATTAAAAATAAAAACCAACGAACGCACGACCGTTGTTGGTTGTAAAAGAGCTATGAGTTTTAATGAAAGTACTTTGTGGAGGACCGGCGATTGTCCGGCAAACACGATGTATCAGTCCCACACCATCTCTCTAAAGTACTTTGTGGAGGACAAGAACCATAACGCCTCCGTTGAGCCCTGGTTTCGTCACAATTAGCTAAACCTCGGGAAACGAATCAATTATTGTTGAAAAAGAGCCACTTCACTTCCCAGCCTTCACATAAGAGCAATACACACCACGTGTGTATTTACAGGTGCTTCAGCACATTCGTGCGTATCGTCCTTGCGGACAATCGCCGATATGGGCATGGGCAGGGACACTGCCTCTTTTTTTATAATAGCATGAATAAAAAAGTGTCAAAAAAGTGGTGGCTATTTTTCTTCTTTATTATTCAAGAATCCGACCACATATAAGGCGGCGGTCTTTTCGCGGATTTCTTTGGCTACTCTTTTGCGTTCATCGTGAATGTTAAGCATGGTTGTGAATTTGAAAAATTTTTTCAAGTTTTCGGTATCCTGTTTTAAAAGGTCCTCGGTTCTCCGCTCTTGGCACATCAGAGTACTGATGTGGGCAAAGTTTATCGCGGCCAGACCATTTTAAAAGCAGGATATACCTTCAAACTCTCAAAAATCTCGCCGCGGACTAAAACCCAGCTACACCCTTACTCTTCATATACGCTGCAATCTGATCAGCATCCGAATCCGCCAAAATGTCGCCGTCGATGTCCAAGGTCGGTGTTTTGTTTTGACCTGATTTATCAACCAATTCTTTATAGAACACTTCATTATTCCTGACCTCCCGCTCCTCAAACAGCACATTTTTGCCACGCAAAAGGTCCATTGCACCCTTGCACCACGGACAACCCGTCTTGGTATACATGATTATATTCATAGGTTTACATTATTTATTTTTTAGTTCTGCTCGATTTTCGAACCGGCTCGATCTGCTTTTTGATATTTTTCCAGTGAGTTTTGAGGTCATCGGCCAGATCTTTGAGCTCATCGGGATCGA
>CAZYVN010000048.1:0-4804 GCA_964650925.1 uncultured Candidatus Saccharibacteria bacterium | reverse complement strand
ATCCGGACGAAACGCGCGAGGAAATGATGATGACGTACAATTGCGCCAAAGCCCACATGGAGGCCGGTCTTGATTACGCCAACCTCATGATCATCACGCCCTTCCCGGGCACCCTGCTCTACGAAAAAGCTCTGGCCGAAAACTTGTTTCTGCCGGGAATTGAGCTTGCTGATCTTGATTGGACTAAACCATCCTTAAAGACCCTCATTCCAACTCAGGAGTTGGAGGAGATGATTACCAAGGGCTGGGAATCGGTCAACAAACCCGAGCGGATCAATCGGATCCGTTCGATGGTTCCAAAAACGTAACACGAATGGCTAGAAGTCGAAGACTTCTAGCCATTTTTTCTGATCAGGGCGACCAAAGCTTTTTTAAAACCTTGCTCGGTCGCTCGTTTCAAAAGCTGGGGACCAAAACATACTCCAAGTAATTTAACGAAGGGCGTTTTTATAACCTCCATCGTCTTTCGTTTGAAAGTTGCCCACCAGCTTTTCATTCTTCGCTTATCGAGTCGCAGCGGGTACACAAGCATCCAGGCCAGATTATTTAAAAAAACGTTCTTCTTAATATAATCGACTTCTCTACCGAGCGAGTATTCTTCATCATGTTTAATTCCATTTTCAAGATAGTCTTTGAAATCATCCCTGATCCGCGCTTGATTGAGGAGGCAGGAATCCCAGGCCTTCATAGTCGAATCGGCGGCGTTCACCTTGCTCCATTCTTTTTTTGAAAGATAATCGATCCAAAACGAGCCGACTTTCCACCCCTTTTCTTTCCACGCGCGCAGTGAAATTTCAGCGTCGTCGTGAGCGCAGGGTGCGTAACGATCGTTGAGATAGTTGAGGGCTTTTAAATAATCCACCCGAAACGCGATCGGGCCGCGATTAATGACATCCCGAACGGCGAAAATATCATGATTGAGATTGTTCCAGCCACGCGACGCGCCGTTTATATATTCCTCTTTGTTGGGTCCGATACTTTTAATATCATGGGCGTCGCGACCGGTTACTCCCAGAACATCATCAAAACGCCGCAGCGGATACGTCAGTCGACGTTCCCAGCCAAATTCCCGAATGACCATGTCGTCCTGCACGGTGATGAGATAATCGGTTGTGGCCAGTTTAAAGGCGAAGTTGTTGGCCCTTAATTCGAAGAGGTTTCGGGTGTCTTTAATAATAAGGTTCCGCAGTAGGGTTGATTTCACTCTCTTGAGATAGGCCAGAGCGCGAGGTTTGGTCTTATCGGTACACCCATCAAAAACCAGGACGAGGTTGAAAGGGGTGGTGGTGTTTTTAAAAATACCATACAGTACCCTTTCAATAATCTCTTCCTGATTAAAAATCGTCACCACGATATCCAATTGATCGAGAGGTTTCACCATCTAGCGATGATAGCACGGGGTTGCATTCTTTAAAAGACATGCTACTATTCATCTATATGATAAATGTAGAAGTCACCCGAAATAATAACGAGAACAACGCCAGCATTATTCGCCGTTTTACCAAGCGGGTTCAAGGCTCCGGCGTCCTTCCTCGCGTCCGCAGCATCCGCTATTCCAGCCGAAAACTTTCGCCTTACAAAATAAAGCAAAAAACCCTTAAATCAATCCGTCGTAAGGCCGAGATCGCCCGACTCATTAAGCTCGGTAAAATGTCCGAGAAGCCGACTCGCAAGTAGTAATGAACGACGCTTTTACGATAACCAATACGACCAAGGGCAAGCCGCCGCGCTTGCCTTTTGTCGATATGAAGAATGCCGTCTTGGGAGAGGACTATTCTCTCGAGCTCACTTTTTGCAGTCCCAAGCAGATTCAGGAACTCAACAAGCGCTACCGCAACATCGACAAACCAACCGACATTCTTAGTTTCCCACTCAGCGAAAAAGAAGGTGAAATGTTTATCTGTCTTTCGGAAAGTCGGAAAGAAGCGAAAAAATTCGAGCGAGAATTTGAAAATTTCATCGGTTTTTTATTTATCCACGGTTTGACCCATTTGAAAGGATTGGATCATGGTAGTACAATGGAAAGAACAGAGCGCGCGATTCGCTTGAAATTTCATATTTAACAATGGCTCGGACCACAATCACCGGTATCGATATCGGCACGTACGAAATCAAAGTCGTCGTGTGTCAGCGAGGGGAGGGCGAAAAAAGCCTACCCACTATTATTGGTATTGGCACGGCCGAGACCAGGGGTATTCGCCATGGCTACATTACTCATTCGGATGATGTTATCAAGAGTATCAAAGCTGCACTAGATCAGGCGGAAAAAACCTCAAAAATCAGAATCAAAAAAGCGTTTGTATCGGTCGGCGGCATCGGTCTTAGCAGCGTGACCGCCACCGGCACTATTATCATTTCCCGCGCCGATTCGGAAATCACTTCACTCGAACTCAAAAAAGTTCATGACGTTTGCGAGCACGAGATTCCAACAACCGCCTCGGCCAATCGAAAAATTATCCACTCCGTTCCCCTTCACTACAAAATCGATGGCAAACCGGTCCTCGGCAAACCTGAAGGCATGAAGGGTACCAAACTTGAAGTCAAAACTCTCTACATCACCTGCACGGTGCATCGTTTTAATGATCTCGTTTGCGCAGTTGATGATGCTGGTGTAGAAGTGGAAGATGTCATGACCTCACCTATCGCCGCAAGTTTGGTCACTCTTTCAAAACAACAAAAAATCGCCGGCTGCGTGCTCGCCAACATCGGCGCCGAGACCGTTTCAATCGCCGTTTTTGAAAATAACATTCCCATTTCTCTCGAGGTCTTCCCGATTGGTTCGACCGATATCACCAATGACATCGCCCTTGGTTTAAAGGTTCCACTTGAAGAAGCCGAGCAAATCAAAATCGGGGCGATCACCAGCAATTCCTATCCGCGACGAAAACTCGAAGAAATTATTCAAGCCCGACTCTCCGATATTTTTGAATTGATTGAAGCTCATTTGAAAAAGATCGGCCGAAACGGTTTACTGCCGGCTGGTATTATTATTACCGGCGGCGGCGCCGGTATCGGTACCATCGAAGACTTCGCTAAAGCCGCTTTGAAACTACCTTCAAAAATCGCCTCGGTCATAATCGGCAACAATCCAAAAGAACACATCAAGGATGCTTCATGGGCGGTTGCGTACGGATTATGTATTCTCGGACTCAATGCCGATGAAGGACCGTCAATCGGTACGAGCAGACGAGTAATTCGAACGACAAAAAACACTCTTATAGCCTGGATTAAACAGTTTCTTCCTTAAAAAAGCAGCCAATTATTAGAGCATACTTACGCTTTTTCACAAGCCTTTTCTTTTTATTTTTCTTTTTGATATGATAAGCCCATATCATCACCATCATGCCTAACATCACCCCTGAAATTGAAGCTTTCGCTCGGATTAAGGTTCTCGGTTGCGGCGGTTCCGGAAAAAATGCCGTTAATCACATGATCAATTCCAAAGTCAAAGGAGTTGATTTCATTGCTATCAACACCGACTCGCAGGACCTCCACCATTCACTCGCTAAAAAGAAAATTCACATTGGTAAAAATCTGACTCGTGGTTTGGGCACGGGTATGAATCCGGAAATGGGCAAGCGAGCGGTTGAAGAAACCAAGGAAGAAGTTCAGGAAGCCATCAAAGGCGCCGACATGGTCTTTATTGCTTGCGGTCTGGGCGGCGGTACCGGCTCCGGTGCCTCGCCGGTTGTTGCTCGGACGGCAAAAGAACTCGGCGCGCTTACGGTCGGCGTCGTTACTAAACCATTCTTTTTTGAAGGTACACAGCGGATGAAGATTGCCGAAGCGGCTCTTGAAGAATTACGCAAAGAAGTCGACGCCATTATTATTATCCCGAACGACCGCCTGCTATTAACGATTGATAAGAACACTACCGCCAAAAATGCTTTCGCAATGTGCGATGAAATTCTTAAACAAGCCGTCGAAGGTATCTCCGATCTCATTACTACTCCCGGAATCATCAACATCGACTTTGCCGATATTCGAGCGGTTATGGAAAACGCCGGCTCGGCCTTGATGGGCATCGGCGCCGCAACGGGTGAAAACCGGGCTATTGAAGCGGCTAAATTGGCTATCAATTCTCCCCTCCTCGACCTTTCCATTAATGGCGCGAAGGGTGTGCTCTTCTCGATTGCCGGCGGTGAAGATCTTACGATGTTTGAAATTCAAGATGCGGCAAAAATCATCACCGAATCTATCGATCCTAACGCTAAAGTTATCTTCGGTACCGTCCTGGACGAAAAACTCAAGAAAAATGAAGTTAAAATTACCGTCATTGCTTCCGGTTTTCCTGATGTGGCCGATAAGAAAACACTCTTCCAGGAAACTCCTGGCGCTACCTCGGCAGCCGCTAGCAAAGAAGACTCGTCTCCTGCCGGCGCAGGCGGGGTGCAGGCAGGAAAGCGCGGTCGGATTTTCAATACCATCCCTTCAACACCCGTCACCCCTGTTAAAGAAGTAAAAGTGGAAGAAAAGAAAGAAGAGACGAAAGATACCGACGACGATGACTGGGGCGCAGTACCAGCATTCTTACGAAGAAGTAAAATCAAGTAGAGATCATGAATCATGAATCTACCCTATATGACTTAGCAATCATTGGCGGAGGGCCGGCCGGAGTAGCGGCGGGGGTTTATGCTTCAAGAAAAAGACTGAAGACGGTTTTTATTACAAAAGATTTTTCGGGGCAATCGTCGGTTTCGGACGGTCTTGAAAATTGGATCGGGAACATTAAAATATTTGGAAGCGATTTGGATAAAAAACTAGAAAACCATTTAAAAACTTTATGCCCAGGTATTTCTTTAAT
>CAZYVN010000047.1:0-4956 GCA_964650925.1 uncultured Candidatus Saccharibacteria bacterium | reverse complement strand
GTGGATGTTCGCCCCCATGTGCCCCCGAGTTTTAAACTGGTCGCCCAAAAAAAGAATCTTTCAAAGAACCTGGTTCCTTCTCGGTTCACCATTCCAGGAGTAGTCAAGAGCCAGCCGCCATGGTACCCGCAAAGCATCAAAACCATAATGAGTGGTGAGGCCGGCAGGTAAATTGAATCCAATCTCGGCTGTTTTTTTATTGAGGGTTAACCAATCCGGTGGTAGATTGGCGGTGGTTGAAGCATCGAGATTGTCCGAAAGACTTTTTTCAATAATGTCGTATGAGGTGTCTACCAGACCATTCCAGTTGTCGCTCTTGTCCACTTGGGCAAAAATTCGATAGGCATACGGAGCAAAATACGAAGGATTGAGAAGGACAACATTGGGTGCATTCTTCTCGACATTATTGGCCACGAGGTAGGGTTTGCCGTTAATAGTGACCACCTCCTGCTTCCAAATATCGCTAATGAGAGCGGCCGCATCGCCGCCGTACTGGCTATTGTTCCACCGTTTACCGGCAAACAAAAGAGCTAAGGCAATATCAACATCGGCATCGCTCGCGGTGTTTTGACCGCCTTTTTCCGTGATCACTCCATAACTACCGTCCGAACGCTTACCAAAAAGCCACGAGATCAAATGGTTATCTTTTCGCTGTAGATTATCTTTTACCCACTTCCAGCTCACATCAAAGGTAGTCTGGTCATCCTGCCATACCGAACGCAGTAACGTGTAACTCTCACCCTCGGAAGTGGTGATGTTGTTTTGTTGTTTATCGAGCGTTCGAAGCGTGCCCTTTTCCAAATATTCATTTTTATATTTCTCCCAAACGGTACTCATCATTGTTTTAGGTGAGAAAACAATCGGTACCTCTCGATGACTACTGTTTATGTAAAGAACTGAAATGACGATAACGACGGAGATGATAATGCACATGAAACCAATAATTTTTGAATTATGGCTGGCTGGCATGGGGTTTAATATTTTTTAACGGCAGAATTGGCAAGCGTTTTATCAAGAGCACTCCGAACAAACAAAGAACACAGGCAAACCCCAAGAGAATGATGGTGGCGTCAGTGCTCAATTTTTTAAAAGTATATGGGCTCCCTGAATAACCGGTGGACGGATCGATGTGGAAAAGCGCCGGATTGAGACCGATGTTTTGAATAGGAGCTGAAGGTGTTGATTGACGGATGATCGCAGCCGAAGTGGTCGCCGGTAAACTAATGTTTTTAAGATCGGTCACCGGATTTACAAAAGCAGAAGAGGAGGTTGTTGTCGCGACCGGGGCTGTCTCGGGAGTTGTGGTTTGAGTAGTGGTTGTTGGAGTACTTGTTTGGACTTTTTGCGTCTCATGATTGATGCCAGCGTCGGAATCCTCAGAAGCCGATGACGTGGCCAGAGTATTCGTATCGGCTAGTGAGATGTCGGCTCGAACATGGTGTCGTTTTTGAGCAGCAAGAACCCCTGGCTGAACGAGGACTCCAGCCGTGACGAGTGTGAGGAGTAGCATTTTTAAAGCGTCGAATTTTTTCATAATGTGTATTCTTAACTTTAAAAACTGTCATGAACTCTTCCCTCTTTTTATAGTACAAAAAGCTATTTAATAATGCAACAAAATAATTTCAATTTGTACGATCGTGTAAGAAAACCTGATCGGCCGGCGTCATGAAGAGCGACCATGTTTCTATCAATTATCATTCCGGCCTATAACGAAGAGAAAAGAATTGGTAAAACCTTGACCAGTGTTATTAACTACCTTGAGCGTCAAATATTTACTTACGAAATATTAGTAATGAATGATGGTTCGCATGACCAAACCGCTCAAGTGGTAAAAATAATGGCCAGAAAAAATCCCCACCTCGTTCTCGTGGATAACGCGGAAAATCACGGCAAAGGCTTCGTGGTAAAGCAAGGCATGCTCATGGCTCGAGGAGAACTGCGATTATTTATGGATGCCGATGGATCGACGACCATCGAAGAGCTCGATAAACTCCTGTCATTTGCCTGGAGAGGTTATGATGTGATCGTAAGCTCGCGGCAGGCACCAGGCGCGACCGTTATCGTCCCCCAGAACCCGACTCGAGTATTTTTAGGCGGTGTTTTTCGTTGGTACACTCGTTTGATGGTGGCGACCGGCGTGGTCGATACTCAAAATGGTTTTAAATTATTTTCCCGTCGAGCGGCCGAAGAAATTTTTAGCAGACAAGCGCTTGATCGCTGGGCTTTTGATGTCGAGATCCTGGCCATTGCTCGCCTCCTTCACTTTTCGATTCGAGAAGTGCCTATTCGCTGGCTAAATGATGAGAATTCTCAGATGACGTTTAAAGGCATGCTGACCATGGCTCTCGAAATTGTTCATATTCGTTTCAATCTCTGGCTCGGTCGCTACGACCAACCGTCCATTGTTTCACTTGACTCGCACTCATTTCTTAATTAGGATTTACGACAGTTGAACCTTTTATTTTAAATGAAAACTATGATTGAACGGCTGCCTCTTAAGGCCGCCCTGCTTCGCTTATACGGCAAAGACATTCGTTCTGTTCAAAGAGTGCTCGAATTCAATAAGAGCCTCATCAAAGCTAAAGGAAGAGAGCTTCTGATTGACCTAACCTACACTCCGGAGATCCAATCGTCGGATTCGCCTTTGCCGACTCGCATTGCTCATCTGCGAGGTTGCCTTCTTGCCAGATTATCCGGCCGCTCTATGCACATCCAATTTGAAGATGGCATGCCTGAAATTATCTTACCTATTTCTTACTGGGTGGAAGAAAATATCGGCGGCGACCCGTCCTTCCTACAACGGCAACCGGGACCCCTGATGTGCGCGAATGGTTTCGGGTCGGATCCGATCACGTTTGATGCCTTGCTCTACATGATCACCTCATCTGTTTGGCAAACGGCATTGAAGTTGAGAGTGAATCGAATTGTTGCCTCCACCATTCTTATCGGTAAAGAGATTGATGAATATCCTGACTGTGAAAAGATAGGCTACCTACGGCGGCGGCTGGCAATCGCCCCAAAGAAAAAACGCCTTATAGGCGCTGATTTTTAAAGAATCCACAAGAGTCTTCAGGTACAGAAGACTCTTTTATTTTATCCGAGCATCGCCTCAGAAATTATTGAAGTAACTATCGAAGATATTATCGACGATGGATTCGAGCAAGTTGTTTTTAATTTTTTCGTCTGAGTTCATTGAGTTGGTGGACCACAAGAAGAAATAAATTCATAATTGTTGTCGTTATGCTCTGCTATGTTCCTTATGACGCGAGAGCTACCAATCTCTTACCAATCAATGAACTTCCATATTGATCACTGAATTGAGCTGATTGAGATAACTTGGAATGGCGAAGGCGAGCAGGATGAGAGGAATGATAAAAAGAGCGACGGTAATGATCATTGTCCACAAAAAATACTTGCGGGTTTTTTCAACCGAAACGTAGATGTTATTAATCATCTCGGCCTGAGCCTCGATTTTTTTAAGAATGTCGTCGTTGTTCATGCTTTCTATTGTACCATGACCGGATAGCGACGGAATTGTTCGAACATCGGTTTTTTGAAAAACAGTCGCGAGAAACATTCGGCTTCCAGGATGGCATCAGTAAGACCATTGTGAGGTTTCGGCTGGCTCTCAGGGATACCGACGTAGTTAAGGATGGCTTCGAGGTTGAGGTTGGTGTGGTTGTGTTTGAGCGGTACTCTCTTGCCGTGCTCAACATGATGAAAATAACAAATCGAGTGCAGGTCAACGACACGATAAGCCAGCGGCCAATTTAAACCGGCTCGTTCGCAAGCATATTTAATAAAATCGCGATCACTTGAAGGATTTTGGCCGGCGAGAGTTCTTTCTTTACAGCCGCCAACCCAGTTCAAAAAGTGACCGACCAACTCTTTTTCGGTTTGTTTCTTTAGGTCGATGATTGATTCTCGACTAAAGCCATTTACAACCAACGCTTCGTCCATAACGTGTGCCCCTTCCCACATCCGACACTCTTCGTAGAACTGATTGGTGGGATTATCAAAATCAATGGCGCCAATCGACAGTAGCGAGTGTTTGTGGGGCTCGGTTCCGGTCGATTCAATGTCAACAACGATCATACCTTGCTTTTTATTCTTATTTCTTTTATACTCATGACGTTATTAAGTATAGCAAACTATGGCAACTAAAAAAGCAGATGGGTCAACTAAAAACGGTAGAGATTCAGGGCCAAAGTACCTGGGTATTAAGCGTACCGCTGGAGAGATAGCGCAGATCGGCGAAGTCATTGTCCGACAGCGCGGTACGGTTATTATGCCTGGTCGAAACGTTGGTCTCGGTAAAGATCATACGCTCTACGCTCTCAAAGCCGGCAAGGTCGTCTACGATAATAAACGAAAGCGCAAATACGAGAACGCCCGCACCAGCCGCGACCGCGGCGCCCCCAGCGCCACCCGGATCGACGTCTGCCCCGCCGCCGCCGCGCCCCGCGCCAGTTGCAGGTTCGCCAGGTTCGCGCACGCGATCAGCAGCACCAGCCCCGTGATGCTCATCAGCAGCGTCAGATCGTGCCGGTAATTCTCCTTCATCGCCGACAGCCCGCCGCCTCCCGCCACGACTGAGATGTTTTGTTTTTCGACAGCCTGCCGCGCGCGTTCGGTAGTCGGCCTCTCGTTCTCCATCAGCCACTGCCGCAGCTCCGTCGTCATCTTCGCCTCGACCTGCGGCGCCGCCGCCCCCGCCTTCAGCCGCGCGAAGATGTACAGCCAGTGGTTGGTCGCGTTGTCGAGGAGCGCGTTCTTCCCGTGGACCGCCGGCTCCGTCGCCAGCGGCATCCAGAAGTCCGGCGGGTCCGGCCGCAGCGCCGCCCCGAAGAATCCCGGCGGCGCGACCCCCACGATCTGGTACGGCGCCCCCCCTATATAAAAGGACGCCCCGACCAACGCCCGGTCGCCGTTGTACCTCTGCTGGCCCCCCCGGTT
>CAZYVN010000046.1:0-5201 GCA_964650925.1 uncultured Candidatus Saccharibacteria bacterium | reverse complement strand
TTAGCACCGAAGAAAATCGCACGAAATGGCACGCTCTACACTCACACCGGCAAAATTAATATCATGAATGCAAAATATACGACCTTGCTTGAACCGATTGATAAGCAATGCCACTGCTACACCTGTAGTAACTACACCTGTGCCTATCTCGCGCATCTTTTCCGGGCTCGAGAAATTCAGGCTTCAACTTTAGCCTCGATTCACAACCTTCATTTCATTGTTCATTTAGTAAAAGATATTAGACGATCAATTCTTGAAGATACTTACGACGAGTATAAACAAACCTTTGTGGAAAAGTACCATTGACAGATGTTGAGCTTGCGCCTATACTAGCCACCATGAACTCAACAGGTTCCCGAAATTGTATACCGGTGAGCGTCACCAACAGCATTAAGGTGGCGTATTTCGCATGGCTGCATGTTTTTTCGCGAAAAACGCTGGAAAAATGGGGAGGTGTGAGTACAACGTAATCTATACATATTAATTAAGTATATACGTCTGCGCAAAACCTCCCGGCTCGGGAGGTTTTGTTTGCTCGGTAATTGATGTAAGCCAGGAGAGGTTTACATTAGCGCCCGAGCGAGTGCTGGGGAAGGCTATAGCAGCTCTTTGTCAACGAGACAAAGTCAACACAACAATAAGAAGTACAGTTATGATTGAAATTAATCGAAACGGTATGCAACTTTTCACGACACCGCGGTTGTTTTTTACGATCCGCGGTCAAACCGAAAGCGAGCATGTTCTCCAAGAACTTGGCAAAATTGTAGACAATCAATTCGAATGCAAGGTCTGCGATTCAAAAGAAGAAATCAGAGCCCATTTTACGAGCGGGCTATCACCGAATTCAGCCGTTGTTCTTTTCGACGGCCAAATGGAAAATAAGTGTTTCAGTTATCTGACTGCTTCGCGGGCTGATAATATCAAGATTATTCCCGAATGGTCGGCAGGTGCTCAGTGGGCAGTCAAGATTGGTAAAAAACCGCGACCGGCGACCTGCGCTCGACAACTTGCCGCTGATTTCTGCCGCCATTTTACGGTCAGATTGGCGAAAGCTCAGTTTCCCTGGGGGAATCCGCGGAAAAAAGAGAAGCCACCGGTCGATCCGAAAATCGGTAAAGAAATCAACGAGGTGATTACTCGCCTTAACAGTGGTCCGGATTTAGCAGGATCAATGGCGGCTCAAGGTCATGCTCTTGAATTGCCGGTCGGCTCTAAAATCAGTTGGATCCGGGTTCCCAATGAGCCGATAAAATGCGAAAAAATTAAATTGACGACCACTCTGGCCGCCTTTGAAGAATTCGAAAACGTTTGTGATCGGCTCTTACGCAGCGACATGAATGGAAAAGTTCAAGCGTCGGTGTTGGCGGGCGTGACAATTGATTCAACCATGCGAAATCGTTACCTCTACCCAAGGTCTACCGCTTTTTCGATCCGCAGGCCGGATCTGCATGTGATGTCGGACGGAGTCTTTGCTTCGGAAAACGACGAGATGCCGGGCGGATTTGCCGAGTTAGTCCACATTGATCGCGCTTACGGTATCAATCAGGGGCTGTGGGAGCAATGCTTCAACTGGCTTTTTGAAAAAGGGCCGGTGCTGTTTGTGGTTTCTCACGAATGGAGTAAGTGTTACATTACCGAATTCCGCTGGCTGACCAAATATCTGCAAGAAAAAGGTTACCCGGCATTTATGAGGACAACCGATGATATGGAAGATGTCACCTTTACGCATCTTGGTGTTTACTGTACCGACACTACCAAAAACACCAGGATTGGTACTATTTGGCGGCAATTTCCGATCTTTGAAACGAAGGGGAAATTAGCCAAGCTCGTCGAAGCGGCTTATACCAATCAGGTTCGACTGGTTCCGGAGTTTGCTCATTTTGGAAATAAAGTTTGGTTTTCGATTTTTCGAAGTCACCATGATTTCTTCCAAAAAAACCTCACTCCTACCGCTCATCAAATCCTTTGCAAGGTTCTCCCTCATTCGCACCTGGTTTCTTCACCGAGATCATTTCCGTGTGTCATTCAAGAATATCGTATTGATTCGGTTGATGAATTAAAAAACCTTCAACCGGCCCGGCGCGACAATTTGGTCCTGAAAGTTTGTGGAGCGAACCTGCTTACCGCGCGGTCATACGGAGTGCTCATGGGCCATGGTTTAAGTCAAACAACCTGGGCTAATTGGATCGACGAACGACTATCACTTGGTCAGAGCTTCATCATCCAAGAGCGACTGGAGACGAGCATCGAAACACTGCCGGTCATGAATACCAAACGGACCTGCGGCGAAATGTTCGATTGCCGGCTACTTTTACGACCATGGGTGTATAATGGGGACAAGCTGGCTTCAGTTTCAGCCTGTGCCGTACCATCGAATACGCTGAGGGTGCATGGCAGGGTTGATATGGCGGTGGTGCCGGTGCTTGTTGAGTGATTCTTTGTCTTGTTAATACGAGATGCGTGTATACATTGAACGAAATACGCGGCGTACGAGGGACACTTTTCAAAAACGTCTTTGACTTTTTGAAAAGTCGTCCCGAAGTAAAGACGCGGGGATTTCGTTCCACAAGTAAATCGCGTATTTCGTTCTGAATGAATTCAAAACATGGTCGGGTTTCTGTCATCGACACACCCCACCATTTTTTATACAATCCAGTTTAGATATTTTTTACAATGACAATTAAAATTAAAAAAATCAAAAAACGCTTTTGCGATTACGGCTTCAAGGTTGGTTTTTTGGCTGCCGGAAAAAAGAATTCGATTACCGATGTGGAAGGTGTGATGGTTGGTCACCTTACTAAAATAGAAGGTCAAAACTGTCGAACTGGAGTGACCCTTATTGATCCTGGCGTCCCCAATCTTTACCGTCAAAAATTACCGGCGGGTATTGCTGTGGGCAACGGATTTGGCAAATTGACTGGCATTTCTCAGGTTGAAGAATTGGGTACGCTGGAAGCGCCGATTGCTCTTACCAACACTCTGGCAGTCGGTAAGGTTATGCGTGGTGTTGTTAATCTTGCTATTGAAAACACCAAAGATTTAGCGGCAACCGAAACGATCAGTCCGGTTGTGGGCGAGACTAATGATGGTCTACTTAATGATATTCATGCTGACTCTGTGAACGAAAACGATGTCGTTAAGGCTTACAAAAATAGAAGTAGCGATGTTGAAGTGGGTAATGTCGGCGCTGGGACCGGAACCCGCGCCTTCTCGTGGAAGGGGGGCATTGGTACTTCTTCGAGGCTGGTTAAGGTCGCCAAAAAAACCTATACCGTCGGGGTGGTAACCCAAACCAATTTTGGCGGTTCACTTTCAATTATGGGTGTGCCTATCGGACAACTGCTTGGCAATAATGATTATCCATTTGCCGAAACTACTCCTGATGGTTCATGTATGATTGTCCTTGCAACCGATGCGCCGCTTGATGCTCGACAACTCAAACGACTGGCAAAAAGAGCTTTGCTTGGAATGGTTCGAACGGGTTCAATCATGGCCACTGGCAGTGGTGATTATGCCATTGCCTTCAGCGTCACGAAATCTTTACCACTTAATGACAGTGATCTCAATCCTCTTTTTCTTGCGGCCGTTGAGGCAGCTGAAGAAAGTATTTACGATGCGCTCTTCGCCGCAGAAACAATGACCGGACGGAACGGCGCATCTCTCAAGGCTCTACCAAAAGAAAAAGTAATTACATTAATAAAAAAGTATGGTAGGTTATAGGTATGTCAAACTTTAAGCTCGCATCATCATTTGTACCGGCGGGGGATCAGCCGCAGGCAATTAAAGCTCTTGTGGATGGGGTCAAAGAAGGTCTGCGACACCAGACCTTGCTTGGCGTGACTGGTTCGGGTAAAACATTTACAGCTGCCAATGTCATCGCCCAGATTGATAAGCCGACTTTGGTCATTGCTCACAACAAAACTCTAGCTGCGCAGCTCGCTCAAGAGTATCGCGAGTTTTTTCCCGAGAACGCCGTCCACTACTTCGTTTCGTATTACGATTACTACCAGCCTGAGGCTTACATGCCGGTTACCGATACATATATAGAGAAGGAATCCCAGGTCAACGAAGAAATCGATCGCCTTCGACACGCTTCAACCCAAGCGCTCCTCACTCGGAAAGATGTCATTATTGTCGCTTCGGTTTCGTGTATTTACGGTTTGGGTTCACCGGTTGAATATGAAAAAGTTAATTTTAAAATTGAAGTCGGTGCGCTATTTTCTCGGACCGATTTGATTCGTCGTCTCATTGATATTCATTTTGAACGAACCAATGCCGACATTACTCCCGGTACTTTTCGAGCGATTGGCAACGCCGTCGAGATCATGCCGGTAAACGAGCGGGTTATTTATAGAGTGGAAAATGACGGTAGTAAGATACATTCGATTACCAAAATTGATGCCATCACTCGAGCTATTCTTGAAGAGGTCAAGATCACCTTTCTCTTTCCTGCCAAGCATTTTATTACCGAGCAAGACCAGGTCAAACGGGCTTTTAATACCACAAAGGCCGAACTCGAAGAGCAGCTCTTTGCATTTAACAAGGCCGGCAAAATCCTCGAAGCCGAGCGTCTCAAGCGTCGGGTTAATTACGACCTAGCCATGATCAAAGAAATCGGTTACTGTAACGGCATCGAAAACTACTCGCGTCATTTTTCCGGCAAGGCCCCTGGTGAACCGCCGGATACTCTGCTTTCCTATTTCCCACACAAGAAAGACGGTACGGGAGATTTTCTCACCATCATTGACGAGTCGCATGTCACCATGCCGCAAATCGGCGGCATGTATGAAGGAGACGCCTCTCGTAAACGCACTCTTGTCGAGCACGGCTTTCGTCTGCCTTCGGCTTGTGATAATCGGCCGCTTAAATTCCCGGAATTCGAAGAGCGAGTTGGTCAATTGATCTACACGTCCGCCACACCAGGTAAATACGAAATGACGGAGAGCGAGAGGGTAGTGGAGCAGGTCATTAGACCAACAGGGCTGATTGATCCGGAGATTATAGTTAAGCCGATTGTCGAAAAAGGAAGTTACAAAGGCCAGGTTTTTGATTTTATTGAAGAGGCTGAGAAAGTTATCACCAAAGGTGGGAGAGTGATCGCTACAACCCTGACCAAAAAAATGGCCGAAGACTTGAGCGAGTACCTCAAGGAGAAGGGTATTAAAGCAAACTATATTCACAGTGAAGTCAAAACGATTTGA
>CAZYVN010000045.1:0-5545 GCA_964650925.1 uncultured Candidatus Saccharibacteria bacterium | reverse complement strand
AGGCAAGTGTTCTGGAAGAAACGCAAAGTATGCAATTAGAGTGACAATCTAGTTGCGGTTTCGCTATGGCGATATGCTATAATTTCCCCTATGATCCAATTTGACGAGGATAAACAGAATAGAAAAGTAAAAGACCTCCATCGTAAGGAAGAAGAGGAGTTAACCATGATTCTTGCTCAAAAATACGGCATTCAATACATCGATCTCTCTGCCATGCCTGTTCAGACCGATGCTTTACGACTCATCGATGAAACCCAGGCTCGCGAGGCACATATTGCCGCCTTTCATCTCGTCGACAAGAAGCTTAGCATCGGCGTCCTTTCACCTCAAAACGAAAAAACCCTCGAGGTCGTCAAGGAACTTCAAGAAAAACATTTTATAACCAACCTTTTTCTGACTTCCCAGCCAAGTTTGGAAAAAGCCTGGGAGGCATACAAAGATATTTCTTTCGCCACTGAGACCAAGGCTGGCTCACTGGAGATTTCCAATACGGAAATCACTAATATTATTAACCAGGTTCACTCTCTCCCCGACTTGGTAAAACTGATTGAGGAAGTTTTGGCGATGAAAAAAAGCTATCGTGTCTCTAAAATCGTTGAAATTATTATTGCTGGTGCTCTAGCCACCGGCGCTTCCGACATTCATATTGAGCCGGAAGAAACGTACATCCGTCTACGCTATCGCCTGGATGGAGTGTTAACCGATGTTCTGAATTTTGATAGTGAAACTTATGGATTACTCCTTTCACGCATCAAACTTCTCTCAGGCCTCAAAATCAACATTAAAAAAGATGCTCAGGACGGCCGCTTCAGCGTCAAGCTTAACGATATCGATATTGAAATTCGTACTTCTATTCTTCCAGGAGCATATAACGAATCGATCGTCCTTCGAGTCCTTAATCCAAATTCGATTTCCGTACCGATCGAAGAGTTGGGTATTGCTCCGAAACTTCTAGCCATTCTTGAAGAGCAGATCAAGCGTCCAAACGGCATGATTCTCACCACTGGTCCTACCGGCAGCGGAAAAACCACCACACTCTACGCTTTTTTGAAAAAAATCCATAATCCAGGTATTAAACTAATTACCATTGAAGATCCGATTGAATACCACCTACCGGGTATCGTTCAAACTCAGGTAAATGATAAAGGTTACAACTTCCTTGAGGGACTTCGCAGTGCCTTGCGCCAAGACCCTGACGTGATTATGGTGGGAGAAATTCGCGACTCGGAAACCGCAGCAATTGCAATCAACTCCGCCCAAACCGGTCACCTTGTCTTCTCAACCCTTCACACCAATAACGCCGCTGGCACGTTTCCCCGTCTCATTGACCTTGGAATTAATTCAAAAGTGCTTACTTCGGCTATTAATATTGCGTTGGCCCAAAGACTTTTACGAAAACTTTGTCAGAATTGTAAAAAAGAGGTAGCAATTGAGGGTAATGATAGAAAACTTGTTGACGCTATTTTAGCTCCAATCACGGACAGAACCTCCTTACCTCAGACTGTTAAAATGTGGAGTGCAGTCGGCTGCGAAAAATGTAATAAAACCGGCTACAAAGGCCGAATTGGGATTTACGAAGCCATTCTTACGGATGCCGCTATCGAAAAAATCGTCAACGAAAACCCGAGTGAGCACGAAATCGAAGCGGCCGCCGCTCCTCAAGGTATCTACACCATGAAGCAAGATGGGATTATTAAAATTCTCCAAGGCACAACTTCTCTTGACGAGCTGCAAAGAGTGATTGACCTTACAGAAATCAATTGATTTCCAAACGGTACAGGAGTACTATAGTTCTTAGAAACGATCTTGTTTACAATAGAAAATCCAGCATATAAATCTCTAAGCAATACTTTCAATATTGGTACTAAAAGTTAAACGTAATTCCAAGGATAACTCCAGTACGTTATCGTAAAGAAAACAACCAGAGTGTCCTCAAAAATAAGTCAGTAGGTCGCGTGAACGGCCCAATTGCTTAGAGATTTATCGGCTGGATTGAAAAAAGCTTCCTTTTTGGTTGCCGAGTTATCCTAGCACGAAATAAATTTTATGTCAATACCATCCAAAGAGAAATCTAGGGCTGAAAAGGAGGTTTCTCACCTCGATACGACCCTTCGGCCGTCTAAATGGCACGAGTATATTGGCCAAAAAAACATCAAAGATAACCTTCATATCCTCTTAACGGCGGCAAAACAGCGCAATCATCCCCCCGAACACATCCTTTTTTATGGTCCTCCAGGGCTTGGTAAGACGACGCTGGCTCATTTGATCGCCAAAGAAACCGGCGCCCAGATCAAAATCACTTCCGGTCCGGCCATCGAGAAGGTAGGCGACCTAGCGTCGATTCTCACTAATCTTTCACATGGTGACATTCTTTTTATCGACGAAATCCATCGTCTCAATAAGGCCATTGAAGAGATTTTATACCCAGCAATGGAATCGGGTTCGCTCGACATCATCATTGGTAAAGGACCTTCAGCTCGGACCATCCAGCTCGAACTACCGCCCTTTACCTTAATCGCAGCGACAACTAGGATCGCCCTCCTTTCCTCTCCCCTTCGCTCACGATTTTCAGGGGGCACCTTCAGGCTTGAGTTTTATACTGAAAAAGAAATCGAGGAAATCATCAACCGATCGGCAAAAATATTAGAAATTGATATTGAACGTGGCGCCGCTCAAGAAATCGCTAAACGAAGCCGTTTTACCCCTCGAACAGCCAACTACTTTTTAAAACGTTGTCGAGATTTCGCCCAAGTTCATAATGGTTCATTGACTCAAAAAACAGTTGAAGATGCTCTTTCGCTTTTAGGAATCGACGCTATTGGCCTTGGTGTTGCCGACAGAAATCTTATTACAACCATCATTGAAAAGTTTGGCGGCGGACCTGTTGGATTAAACACTTTGGGAGCAGCCCTTTCCGAAGAAGAGGCGACCATCGAGGAAGTCCACGAACCCTACCTCCTTCAACTAGGCCTTCTGGAACGCACTCCTCGCGGCAGACTAGCCACCCCAAAAGCCTACGGTCATCTCGGTATGAAAATACCTCCTCAGGTACAAGATACGCTGCTTTAGTTTCTACCACTATTGTCAATTCTTCCCACCTTCCCTATACTAGTGACATGTCAGGACATAATAAATATTCTAAAATTAAACACTTAAAAGCGAAGACTGACGCCCAGAAGAGCAAGGTCTTTACGAAATTTGGTCGACTTATTACCGTCGAAGCTAAGAAAGCTGGTGGAAACGTGAATTCGCCGGGCCTTAAAGCTGTTATTGAACGGGCTAGAGAAGCGAATATGCCGAATGACACCATTGAGCGAGCGGTTAAAAAAGCGACCGATGCAAGCGCGGTCATGGAAGCCATTACCTATGAATCATATGGACCCGGCGGATCGGCAATTATTATCGAAGTTTTGACCGACAACAGAAACCGGGCTGCTCAAGAAATCAAAGCTCTTCTCTCTCGACATGGTCATGAACTGGCCGTTATGGGCAGCGCCGCTTGGGCATTTACAAAAAACCACGAAGGTTGGACGCCGAGCACAACGGTCGCTATTTCCGAGGAAGATGGCAAAAAACTCGAAGAGCTTATCGAAGAGCTTGAAGAAAATGATGATGTGCAGGGTGTGTTTACGAATGCGGAGTAACCTTATATACGAAATCCCCGCGTTTTCGCCCCTCGCTCCGGAATGTATCCTTGCCTGGGCACACATAAAATCGTGGCTGTGCAAGGCCCATTCAAGGACACGTTCCTGCGCTCGGAGCTTCACCACAACACTCGAATATGAAGAGCCCGTAACCCCGACTCATGAAAAACTGGTCTGGCCGCGATAGCCGATTGACTATGTCAATAAGCGGAGAACCGAGGACCTTTTTCATGAGTAAGGGTGGAGGGCGATAGTGTGGCGGAGCGGCGGGGCGAAGTGATACAATGACTCCATGAAAATCGTCGCTGTTGACCCGGGATATGAACGACTAGGTATCGCTGTTGTTGAGAAAGGTAAGAAAAACAGTAAAGAAACCTTACTCTATTCAGACTGTTTTAAAACCTCCGCCAAGCTACCTTTCTCTTCACGACTGCTCGCAATAGGCGGTGAGATTGAGCGGGTTATTAAGGAATTCCTACCAGAGGGTTTGGCAATCGAAACTCTTTTTCTTAGCAACAATCAAAAAACCGCCATGCGCGTAGCGGAGGTGCGAGGCGCTATTATCTACATTGCTATTCAAAACAATCTTAAAATATTCGAGTATAGTCCACTTAATATTAAAATGGCAACTACCGGTTATGGTAAAAGTACAAAGGATCAGATAATCGCCATGGTTCCTCGTTTGGTTGAGAATATAAAAAAAGATATCCTCCATGACGACGAATACGACGCTATTGCGGTAGGGATCACCTGTTTAGCATCAACAGGATACTAAGTATTTCTACACTGCTTTTCCCCAGAGTTATCCACGAACTTATCCACACTTGCAAAAATTTTCGGATTTGTGTACAACTAACAAGAGCGTTGATAAACACAATGCTTCAACTAAAAAGTTATCATTTAAATATGTACTAAATCGTTATGAAGGACTTTGATGAAAATGAGGATGGTGATCTTGAAAAAGACGTCGAACCTAAAATGGATGATTTGGAAGACCCTGAAGCCGGCTTTGATGAAGCCGACATGTTTGGTGATTCATCAGAAAAAGATAGTTGGTAAAATAAAACCCCCTCGAGGGGGTTTTATTTTACGCTTATTTTTATAAAACGATGTTTCCCGATTTTAAACGTCGCGGTAGTTGTCACTAAATAACCCAGGTCGTCTATTTTCTCTCCGGTTTCCATATTTGAAACTGCGCCCTCTTTTACCAATCTGCGAAATTCAGACTTCGAATCGACTGTTTTTTCGGAAAGGAGAACCTCGATGAGAGGTGTTTGAGCTGCGGTATCAACATTTTTAACTCCATCCGGAATTTTCCCTTTCGCAAAAGTATTTTCAAACAATTCTTTTTCCTTATCAGCCTGAGCGGGACCATGATAAAGCGCGGTGATCTCTCGAGCCAAGCGTATTTTTGCATCTCTAGGGTTAAGCCCCCTCTCCAAATCATTCGCAATCGTTTTTATTTCGTCAGAAGGAACATCCGTACAAAGAGTAAACCCCGGGATAATAAGTCCATCTGTCCAACTCATCACCTTTCCAAACATTTCCGTAGCGCTCTGATCAAGACTGACCATATTCCCTTCTGTTTTACCCATTTTTTTACCTGAAGAATCTTCAAGAATAGTCATTGATATGACGCACTTCTCTTTTGATTGGAGCTCTTTGACGAGGTTGCGACCCGCAAGCATGTTAAATGTCTGGTCATTGCCGCCGATTTCACAGTCCACTCCAAGGGCAACACTGTCGTAACCCTGCATGAGTGGATAGAGAAGTTCGTGGAGATAGATCGGTTTTTCTTCCTCGAGTCTTTTTTCAAACATATCTCGCTCAAGTATTTGCTGGGTAGTAAACCGTGAGGCTAGATTAAGGACATCTTCAAACGACATTTTCGAAAGCCATTC
>CAZYVN010000044.1:0-5570 GCA_964650925.1 uncultured Candidatus Saccharibacteria bacterium | reverse complement strand
GAAGCAATGAAGCACCAATGAAACGTAGATCGGTGGTAACTACTCCTCGTAAAGCGTCATTTGCGAGTAAAGGCTTGAGTATAAAAAGAGAGTTTTCCAATGCGCTAAAGCCAATGGCGACAGTAATCAAGTAAACCATGGCATCAACCGGTTCATCGTCTGCCCTAGTGTGAAGAACGAAGGCCCAAGCTACAAAAAACTTCAAAAACTCTTCGATAAAGGCCCAAGTGCTAATGGTGAATTGAGCTGGGAAGTGATTATTTACAAAAACTTCAAAGGGATAGGAGAGTAACACGGCGATCATCCCACTTATGAAAGCAATGCCGATGAGAAGTTTCGGTTCCGGGTGCAATCTGTCTTCTTTAAGCCAAAACCACAGCCATAGAAAAGCCGGCAAAACGCCCGCGATGAGTGCATAAATGTAAGGAGTTGACATGTTATTTAATTGGCCAGGCCTCTATCATGAGTAAGCCGTTTTTATTAAAGCCTGATAAACCCCACATCTCTTCGGTAATGAAAGGCATAAACGGGTGAAGGACGATCAGAAGTTTTCGGAGAGAATGGAAGAGTAGTTGTTTGCGGGAGTTGATCAGTTTTTCATCTTTACCGGCGAAAATAGGTTTACTCTCTTCAATAATATGGTCGGCGAAGGTGTGCCAGACATAATGATAAAGCTTTTCGGCCACAAGATGAAGTTTGTACGTCTCCATCTCTTCAGTGATTTCCTTTAACAGAGCTGTCTGCTCCTTGATGAGTTCTTGATCGTTTGCAGAGTAATCATTGAAATCCGAGATAAGGGTAGTTGTGCCAACCGAGGTTAAGATAAACCGGCCAATATTCCAGAGCTTGTTGCAGAAATTGCGGTACCCTTTGATTTTTTGTTCATCAAACACGCTGTCGTTGCCGATCTGCGTACCGATTATAAGGCCCATTCTTAGAGCATCAGCACCATATTTCTTAATAATTTCCAAAGGGTCGATACCGTTTCCTAGGGATTTACTAAATTTACGACCCTTAGCGTCCCTGACAATACCATGAAGTAGAACTGTTCGAAAAGGTACCTGACCGAGATGAAAACCACTCATGAGGATCATTCGAGATACCCACAGGAATAAGATTTCATAGGCCGGCGACATAAGCGATGTCGGGTGGTATTTTTTAAGTTCGTCTGTTTTTTCCGGCCAACCGAGGGTTGAAAACGTCCATAGAGCCGAGGAAAACCAGGTATCCAACACGTCTTCTTCTTGCTTCCAGCCAGCCTCTTCGGGTGGGGTAACTCCACAGTAGGTTTGACCGTCTTTGTACCAAACCGGAATGCGATGACCGAACCATATCTGCCGCGAAATACACCAATCGTGAAGATTGTTTATCCAATGAAAGTAAGATTTCCTAAACCCTTCCTGGGGCATTGTTACTGCGCCGGATTCAACCGCTTGCCGCATGATTTCTTTGAGGGTTCTTGTTGAACCACTTTCTATCCCAGGGATTTCGGAATGAGGGATGGTAAAAGGCCGGTCAACACCAATGAACCACTGTTCCATAATTTGAGGCTCGATAATACCGCCGGTTCTTTCGGCGGTCGCGACATTATGGACATATCCTTCATCGGTTTTCTCAATAAGACCTTTACTTTTTAACTTCTCGACGATTTTCGGTCGAGCTTCGGTAATTTTCATACCAGCGAACTCTCCGGCGATCGGTAGAAGCTTACCGTACGTATCGATGATCTGCTCTTTGTCGAGCTTGTGCCGTTCGGCTATTTCGAAATCGACTAAGCTGTGCCACGGAGTAATGGTCATGACACCGGTGCCGAATTCCATGTCAATGGCGTGATCCTTGATAATTGTTGCGGTAATCGGACCATTAATCCACTCAAGATTGATTGTTTGACCGTGAGAATAGTTTTGATAGCGTTTGTCATCAGGATGTATCACTACGTATTTATCGCCGAATTTAGTCTCCGGTCGGGAAGTACCGATTGTAAAAGGCCCATATTTAAAATAATAGAAAGGGGCCTTCTCTTCCCTGTATTCTATCTCATCATCGGAAATGGTTGTCTGACCCTTGGTATCCCAATTAACAATCCGGCTCCCCTTGTAGATGAGATCGGCATCGAACATTCGTTTGAAGGCGATCATAACAGCTGTATTGCGCTTTTCATCGAGGGTGTAGGCATAACGACTCCAGTCAAGAGAAGCACCCATTTTTTTAACCTGATCTAGAATGGTTTGTTCGCTCTGTTTGGCAAATTGACTGACTCTCTTAACCAACTCCTCTCGACCGAGATCATGACGGCTCTTTCCTTCGGTTTTTTGGATATCTTTTTCAACCCGGGCTTGAGTGGCAATGGCTGCCGAGTCGGTTCCGGGTAACCAGACGGTTCGTTTGCCGCGCATTCTCATAAAGCGAATAACGGTATCCTGAAGTGTATCTTCATATGCATGTCCAAGATGAAGAACACCCGTTACGTTTGGTGGAGGCAAAACAATGGAAAATGATTCAGATTTTTTGTCAACAATTCCTTTTTGTTCGCAGGTGTCCGGATTGAAAAAACCACTCTTAAGCCACATCTCGTAAATTGCTCCTTCGGTCGAAAATGAATCGTACGGTTTAAGTAGTTTTTCGGGGATGCTAGGTTGCATACAGCCAATAATAACAGAAAATGAAGCGGTATCAAAACTATTTACAGTAAAATTCTTTTGTTTCGTAACTTATTCTTTATTTTTTTAATAATAATCTTGTTGTTGAGAGCTATTTTCCAATGTCCTATAGATTAGGCCTTGAAACGTAAGTAAATAGGAGGCTGTCCTTTACTGCCAAAATCTGTCCTTTATAATTTTTTGGCGTTGAAATATGTCCTATTAAAGCTAGTTGACCGTTGAGCTTGAAAGTATTTTAATTAAACCATACTAAAAGAATTGCAATAACGTTATGAAAAAATACATATATCTTGGATGTCTGGTTTTCGTTGGGGTGCTCGTGTACGCGATAGGTACTCAGGCGGCCTATGCCCAAAGCTGCACCTATCTTGAGGGGTATCTTAAGGCGGGCGACAATAACAGTAGTGTAGAAGTTCAGAAATTGCAGCGTTTTTTAAATAGCTTTGAGACAGCGGGTTTGCAGGTAAATGGTGTTTACGATCTTAACACTCAGGCGGCGGTTAATGTTTTTCAGCAGCATTATAGCGCTGATATCCTCACACCGTGGGGGATCACCTACTCAACAGGACAGGTTTACATTACTACCCGGCATAAGATCAACGAACTCTACTGCAGCGAGCCGATTGCATACACTGCATGGGAGAAGAATGTTCTAGGTGACAAGGCAAGTGCTCCAAGTGGTTTGTCGATGACACCGGTTTCCAGCTCAAATTCAAATACAGAAAACATGCTCGATACCGGGAATTCAGTAAACAACAATCCAGGCAGTAACGGTAATGATATTCTTTCAGTAACACCAAGCAATACACCAACGAGCGACCTTACGGCAACCGATACAAGTGTTCTCACTGATACTTCCGGTGCTTCCACATCAGACACGACTTCAAGCGGAGGTTTTATGAGTGGTCTGCGAGGTATCTTCTCATCAGGAGTTACCCTTATCATTCTTCTCATTCTCTTGGCATTCGTTATCTACGCGATGGTGACTATGAAGGGTGATGATACAACTCCACCACAGGACCCTCGAAAAGGAGTTTAACTAAGTTTGAGATTACCGATCGCCACCATTTTGTCTTGAGTTTTTCGGTGAAGGTTAAAATAGCCAGCTAGGGCAATCATTAGGGCATTGTCGGTAGAGAGAGACCGTTGCGGAAAGAGTGCCGGAACGGTCTTTTCTTTTGCTAGAGCAGTGAGCCGTTCTCGAAGGTGGTTGTTGGCAATTACTCCGCCGCCAACGATAAGAGTTTTGGCCCCGAATTCTTCAATAGCCCGGCCGGTTTTCCAAACAAGAATATCTGAAGCGGCGTCTTCAAATTCTCGAGCGATCTCTTCTTTCCACTGAGGATGTTTAGCTTTATCAATGTCGCGGATCGTGTAGAGTACCGCCGTCTTTAAACCAGAAAAGGAGAAATCAAAATCCTTTGAGTGTTTCATCGGTCTGGGAAAATTCCATTTTTGACCCTCGCTTCTACGTTTTCGGTCGAGTTCGGCTAGTTTTGAGATTTCCGGTCCGCCTGGATAGGGCAGGTCGAGCAGTCTGGCCACCTTGTCGAAGGCTTCACCGACGGCATCATCGCGAGTTTGACCGATGATTTTATAGTCTAGCCATTCTTTGACCAAAACAAGCTCGGTATGGCCACCGCTTATAAGGAGAGCTATCGCTGGAAAGATTAACTCATGAATCTTGAATCTTGAATCATGAGTCATGGCAAGGGGGATGAGGGAAGCGACAATATGGCCTTCCATGTGGTTGGTCGGTATGATCGGAATATTCCAGAGTAACCCAAGGGCTTGAGCAAAACTTATGCCCACCCACAGTGCCGGTTCTAGTCCGGGGCCGTGGGTGACAGCGATGGCGTCGATGCCGGGATTAGTAAAAAGGTCGGGAGAGGCGAGGAGGTTGGCGAGAAGTTCGGGGTCGCGTACCAAGATAGATTTTATGATTTTTGTCTGCGCTTCGCCGCCTGCCTCTCCACTCCCTGCTGCGCGACTACGTTCCGAGGCAGGACGGCTCGTTGCATCCAAAAACAGTTTTTTAAGCAATGGCACCAGATTTTTAGCGTGCTCGCGTTTAGCCATCATTGGTACCACCCCGCCAAAAGCTTTATGGAGCTCAATTTGAGAAAGAACGATGTTACCGAGGACTTTGAAATAGATCCCTGTTTTTTCTTCGCTTACTTCAAGGAGGGCAAGAGCGGTTTCGTCGAAGCTCGTCTCGATTCCCAGGATTTTCATATTGAAACACTATACATTATTTAGAAAAATGCCGCAAGGTAATGGTTGACATAAGCCTGATAATATATTATTATATTGATAGTTTATTTGAAAATTGAGGAAGAAAAAAGAAAGGAAAATTGATGGATGCGTTAAAAAGAGCATGGAAGGCGATTGTCGATGTTTATCACCTCTACAAACCCTTCCACAAATGGTTCCTAGCGGCTATCATAGTCATTCTGGCCATGCAAGCGGTCAGTTTAGCGGTTCCCCGGGTTTTAGGAAAACTCATTGACGGTTGCAATCTTAATTTGCCCGTCTTGGTTCTTATTGGTTACGCGGTCGCTATTTTTGTCATGGAGATGGTCGAGTTACCCATTTCATTGGTTAACCACTTTATCCATGTCCATCAAATCGACTACAGCATGGAGCGTTTCCTAAACGCTCATACCTTTAGAAAGCTGACCAAGCTTTCGCTCGGCCAGATTACCAGCGAACATTCCGGTTATCGGCAATCAGCCGTGACTAAAGGTCAAGAAGCAATCGTCAACATTATTAATCTCATGATTCAAGAAGTGTTGCCGTCGCTTTTTAAAGTCGTGGTTACGCTTATTGCCATGGCGGTACTTAACATTTGGGTACGCGCCGGTTCATTAATTTGTTTAGCAATTTTGATGTCATTGATTTTTGCGTTTT
>CAZYVN010000043.1:1009-5641 GCA_964650925.1 uncultured Candidatus Saccharibacteria bacterium | reverse complement strand
CAACACAAATGCAAAATCTCTAACAGCTGGTGGCAGAGTTAGGGATTACCCTTAAAAAATAAAAACCCGAGTGCGATGGTTGTACGCACTCGGGCTCGTCCCAGTCAGAGAGGCCAGTTAGGCCTTGGTTGCAAATTCGCTTCCAAACAGCTCCTCAAGGGAGGTTGTGTCGAAGGAGGTAATGAGCCAGATTTGGCCGGCCGCATCATCGCCAACCACAAGCGGGTCACCCTTGCGGGAGGTTACGATTTTGTTCCACTGCCATTTCAATACTTCCGCGATAATGTACAGATTTCGGAACAGTTTTGAGCGCAGCGCTCGGGCCATTTCTTCCTTGACCTTGATTGGAATCAGGCCCGAGAACTTTGCTTGGAGCTCGACTTCGACTGTTTCCACTCGGCTTCCTTGATGTTGAAAAGCAGAGCGGTAAGCTTCTTTTGCTCGCTCCTCCACGAGTTGTTCAATATCCCGATAGCAGTCAGCGAGGGAAGCGGGGAGCTTAACAACCGGAACCACCTTACCTGCAGTGTTCGGTGCGCGGCATGACCATCCAGTGAGCGGGTTACCTGGATGAAAAACACCGAAAATCGGCAATCCATCTTCTCCGCTTCGCCACTTGAGCGGCGCCAGGTCGAGGATCTGGTAAGCGTCTTTTGAAAAAGCTGTAATGGCTTTCCTGCAACCAACGGCCTGCATTTGATGCGCTGCAAGCTTGAGGTGATTGTTTACTTCCTGGCTATCGGTCTCCTCAATGGGCAATTGGTACTCTTTGATACGAACCAAACCATGGTACGTGTTCCGTGCCGTCATTTCTTCTTCGGGGAGAACCATTCCCGGCGTCACGCGGTGCGCAGCTATCTTGACCATATCTAGATCTAACATATCTGTCCTTTCTTTTGTAATTTTTGACTTTGAAGTACTAACTTCTTACTAGCTATAAGTCTGCTCCTCCATTTATGGTTTGTCAAGCAGTTTAAAAAAGAAACTTTTCAGCTTTCTTTCATCTCTAGTATATACAATGACTTACTGTCGTTTGACTTATAAAATGGTAAGTGTAAAATATTCTCATTGACGAGATGGGGCAGGACTGCAATATTAAGTCCTAAAAAAACCGAACACTTCAATGTTCGGTTTTTTTGTTGCTTGTTCGGGGTTTATTTCTTCGCTTTATCGATAAATGATAGAGCCATTTTTTGTTCCTTTGGATCGAAAAGGGTGATCTTGAAAGGATAGGTCTTGCCGAGTTCGAGTTTCTCGCGCAGCTTCGTTTCATTGCCAAATTCGGAAATATGGACGAGGCCGGCAATACCTTCTTCGACCGAAGCCAACGCTCCATGTTTGTTGTACTTAATGATTACTCCTTCGACAAGCTTGTCCTTCTGGTATTTGTGAGCGGCCGGAATCCAAGGATTTTCTTTGAGAGCCTTGATCGAAAGGGAAATCTTGCCGTCCTTGATTTCGATGATTTTCACTTTTACCTTATCGCCAACCTTAAAGAGCAGTCGCGGATCTTCGACAAGTGACCAGTCGATTTCTGAGATGTGGACCAAACCTTCCAAGCCTTCTTCGATTTTAATAAAGACCCCGAAATCGACAATGCCGGTAATAGTGCCGAGCACCTGATCGCCGACGCTGTAATGACCAATGATTTTCTCCTTATCTTTTTCAACCGGATTTTTTTCCGAGAAGATCAGTTTTCCTTCTTTAGGTAACGCGGAGATGATCGAAACGGCGATTTTCTGGCCAACCAATTTCTTGAGTTCCTCCAGAATCTTATCCTTGTCTCCATCGGCTACTCTTGGATAGTGTTCGGTTTTGAGTTGAGAAGCAGGTAGGAAACCGGTAATACCTTGCCATTCGATGAGCAAACCACCCTTGTTAGCTTCAACAACAGCCAATTCCAGAATCTTTTTATTTTTAATGGCTTCCTCGGCTTCGTTCCAGATGAGTGCCTGGCGCGCCTCTTTTAGAGAAAGTTCGATATAACCATCCTTATTGTCGGTGTCGACAACTTTAGCGGCGATGTTGTCACCGATGTTGATTTTCTTAATAATGTCGCGGGCGCTCAGATATTCACGGCCATAAATGATACCGGTTCCGTAGGGAGCCAGGTTGATATAAACGGCGCTTTTCTCGATGCCGATAACCGGCCCTTCGACAATGTCGGAAACATTCGGCGGAGTAACACTATCGTTGAGGTACTTCGACATCACCGTCTCTTTTTTCGGCTTTACGTCGGTCTCGGTCTCTTCAGTTTTTTTAACGGCTGTCGATTTCTCTTTGGTTGTTGTCTTGGTAGAAACGATACCACTAGCAGTATCAATAATCTTTTCTTTTAATTTCTTTAACATATTGTAAGGCACGGTGGCCGCTTTTTAATTAATAAAATAAAGGTTGCGGGGTTAGGCCGTGCGGGTTTTGATAACCTTCGTAGTATAGAATAGAAGCCTAATTTTGTCCAGGTTTAGGGTTTTTTTGAAGGTAGCCAATCCAGAAATTTCTTTTGTAGACGCGGTTATTCATGCGGGAGTAATGAGTCTCTTTTTTAAGGTAAAGAATAGAAAAAAGTGGGGAATATGTTGCTATGAAATCTTCTTTTGAAAAGACTCGTTCAATAAAGTTGGTTTCCGGCATAATATACGTATCTTTTTCAGGTCCGGGATTGTTTTTGATCAAGTATTTGGCATTGTCATCGCCGTCTTTGCATAATGTTCGGATGAAAAAATAGCCGCCCGGCTTGAGGACCCGAAACGATTCTTTTAAATAAGCTTCCCGCTCCTTTTCGCTCAGAGAATTCGAAGAAGTAACATCTAAAATAAGATCAAAATGCTCATTATCAAAAGGAATGCGATCCCCAATACTTTGCTGAATGTATCTACTTGGGAACTCGGTTCCCAAGTCTTCGGCGCGTTGTCTGGCGAGGTTAATGGCGGTTGGGGAGATCTCTATCCCAACCATTTCATTACCTAGAGAGGCAAGATAGTTGCTGTTTCGACCGGTGCCGGAGCCGAGATCGAGGATGTGCTTATTTTCAACCAGAAAACCTCTTTCTTTTTTAAGCCAACGCAAAAAACGCAGTATCGTAGCCTGCGGCTTGTCCTCTTTGGTGAGTAATTTGGAATGCCGATACTCTTTTTCCCAAGTGTCTTTCTGCATGGAAATTACTATAGCATATGCTATAATTCCCGCATGGTTATTACATACCTTGGCGGTGAATTTTTCAAAGTTCAATTCGGGGACACCACCCTGGCTTTTAATCCTGTATCTAAAGATTCAAAGCTCAAAACCTCGCGTTTTGGAGCCGATGTCGCCTTGGTTACTACCAATCACCCTGATTTTAATGGCGTCGATCAAGTGACCCACGGCGACGCCAAACCCTTCGCTATTTCCGGTCCCGGAGAATATGAGACGAAGGGCGTTTTTATCAAAGGATTTCTTTCAAAGTCAAAGTATGGCGGCGAAGACCGGATCAATACCATCTACATGGTCTCGCTCGAAGGAATGAACATTTGCTTCCTCGGCGCTCTTTCCAGTACCGATGTTGCTAACGATACCAAAGAAGCCCTTGGTGACATTGATCTTCTGTTTACTCCAATTGTCGGCAAAGACACGCTCTCTCCGGCCGACGCCTATAAATTTGCGGTTTCACTCGAGCCAAAACTCATCATTCCAATGCACTACGATGATACGAGTCTCAAAGCTTTCTTGAAAGAAGCCGGAGAAAAAGTAGAGCCGGTCGATAAGCTCACTCTTAAGAAGAAGGACCTGGAAGGTCGGGAAGCCGATGTTATCGTGTTGTCGCCGGCTATCTAATATTTGTATGGACTCACTCATTAAAAATTTACGTCAAAAACCGGACCATCATAAAAAAAGCATTGCTTTTGCCGCTTCACTCTTTTTTACGGCAATTGTTTTTATGATTTGGTTTTCAATAGTTCGGGTATCCTACACCGAAGGGAATAGCGGCTTTGCCAGCAACGATAATCCGCTTACCGTTATCAAAAACAGCGTCGCCAACACCTACACAAGTATCCAAAACGACTTAGGCAAGTTTCAGTACCGGGCCGGCAAGTAATATGCTATACTGACCACGAATATGGCAAAAGATAAAGACCAAAAGGCGGAAATTGATCCAAAAAAAGGCGTAGTAGCCCGCAATATCACGACCGAAATGCGCGAGTCGTACCTCGATTACGCCATGTCGGTTATTACTTCGCGAGCTTTGCCTGATATTCGCGATGGTCTCAAGCCGGTTCATCGCCGAATCCTCTACTCAATGCAAGAAATGAATCTAAGCGCCGGCGGCCGATTCCGAAAGTCGGCAGCGGTGGTTGGAGACGTGCTCGGAAAATATCACCCTCATGGCGATGTGGCGGTGTATGATTCGATGGTCAAAATGGCCCAGGATTTCTCGTTTAGATACCCGCTCATTCTTGGCCAAGGAAACTTCGGCTCGATCGATGGAGATGCGCCCGCGGCCATGCGTTATACTGAGGCAAAAATGTCGAGATTGTCGGCGGAAATTCTGCGCGATCTTGAGAAAGATACTGTTGACTGGAGGCCAAACTATGACGGTACCCGCAAAGAGCCGGCTGTTCTGCCTGCGGCCGTGCCGAACCTTCTATTAAACGG
>CAZYVN010000043.1:0-999 GCA_964650925.1 uncultured Candidatus Saccharibacteria bacterium | reverse complement strand
TCTTCGGGATGATGACAAATGTGTCACCTCATAATCTACGGGAAATTGTAGCAGCTAGCATTTATCTTGTTGATAATGAGGACGCTACCACTGAAGATTTATTGCAATTTATAAAAGGTCCGGATTTTCCAACCGGCGGCTTGGTATATGGCGAAAAAGATATGCATCATGCCTATGCCACCGGCCGCGGTGGTGTCGTTTGCCGAGGAGAAGCTGAAGTCGTGGAAGACAAGAAGGGTCAGTTTCAAATTATCATTACGTCCATTCCGTATCGGGTCAACAAATCAGAACTTATTGAAAAAATCGCCGAACTCGTCCGCGAAAAGCAGCTCGAGGGTATCAAGGGATTGCGAGATGAATCGGCCAAAGATATTCGGATTGCTATTGATCTTAAAAATGGCGCTCATCCGCAAAAAGTTCTCAATTATATTTACAAACATACCCAGCTCGAGGAAGCCTTTCATTTTAACGTCGTTGCGTTGGTTGAAGGGGTACCACAGACCCTTTCCCTTAAGTCGATGCTTCAGGAATTCATCGGTCATCGGCTTAATGTTGTCCGTCGCCGCACCCAGTTTGATTTAAATAAAGCCGAAGACCGAGAGCACATTCTCCTTGGTCTCAAAAAAGCTCTTGATCATATCGATCGGATTATCAGCCTGATCCGAAAATCGACCGATGCTCCGGAAGCTCACAAAAACTTGATGAAGGAGTTTAAATTCTCCGAAAAGCAGGCCACCGCTATTCTCGAAATGCGCCTCCAGAAGCTCGCTGGTCTCGAACGCAAAAAAGTCGAGGATGAACTCCACGAAACTCAAGAGCTTATCAAGAAACTCAAAGAAATTTTGGGCAGAAATAAGAAAATGTTTGCCATTATTAAGGATGATATCAAAGAAATTGTCGAAAAATACGGCAACGACGGACGAACGAAAGCCATAGCAAGTGGTTTAAAAACAATTTCAGATGAAGATCTTATTCCAGAGGTAGAAAATTCCCTTGTTT
>CAZYVN010000042.1:0-5705 GCA_964650925.1 uncultured Candidatus Saccharibacteria bacterium | reverse complement strand
AGACAATGCTCAGCGAATACCAACGAAGAGGGGTGACCACCATGGATCTTCACAAATGTCTGGTGGAAGTCCGGAATCTCAAAGCCATCCGTGAACGACGAGGATTCATTCTCCAAGGTAATGGCCAAGCCAGAGTAAATATAAATGGCAGTGGTGGAAGAAGAGGCAGAGGAAGGAGGAACTCATGACAAGAATCATCTCAAACTGGGCGATAGGACTGACGATAGTACTCTGCGGCGTCGCTTTGTACTTATATTCGTTCTCGCCCCATAGTCGTAGTCGCGCGGGAGGATACGGCGCTCCAGCTCCCTACCCTTCAGAGGAAAGTCCTCGAACACGGTACTATGTACCGGATCAAAAGATAACCGAGAGGTTTACCAAGGTCCTTCGGCCGGGAGCGGAACTCATCATGGACATCCCCTACGGCAAAAACCTCGACTGCGAAAGCTACGATGGCAACACCACCGTCTGCGGATGGCAGAAGGGTAAATGGATACCCTACGATGACCTTGAGAAAGATCCTGATCATCCGGAATTACGACCGGTAGTAAGTCGATTCAAGTTCGTCTCGCTTGAGACGGAGAAGATCATCCTTATTCCGTTCGTTTATTCGAACAAGTATTAAATAGCGCAAAGGCCGGACAGTTGTCCGGCCTTTTTCTTTTTTATCATCTTTACAATCCCGAAGGTGCCGGGATACCGAAAGTGCCCAGAGCCAGATGAATAATGCCGTACACTCCGAACATAATGCCCATGCCGACTATTCCCCACAATAGGTGGTTGGCGCCGGTTTGACGAGCAGTTGAATCATTAGAATAAATAAAATACTGAAACGCGCCCCAAAGGAAAAGGATAAGAGCGACACCAAAGAGAAGTTCAATGAATGGATTAAGGACGTAAATAGCGAGCTTGCTTATCAAGGAACTAACCGCCGGGTTGTCCGTATAAGCGTAGGCGACGGGAATAAAGAAGCTCATGGTCGAAGAGAGGCGTTATTGAGCGCTTCGATCGAGAGGGATGGCGGTAGGAATTTGATTTTGAGGAATGGTGTTGTCGAGGCCAAGAGTATTGGTGAGGATTTTGACGAGACCCCAGATTGAAAGGATGGCGGCCAAACCGATAATACCCCAGAGGATCATTGAGCTGCCCTTGCTTTTATCATCTCCACTATCAGCAATCACATATCGAACGATTGCGTAGATAAGCCAAAGTACAGCAAACGTAATGAAGATCGGAATGATCGCGTTCATCAGGTTATTAGCCTTGCCAAGGAGCGAGTTGGCATCAACGACTCGTTGAGCGTGTACGAACACCGGTAGGGCGAGGAAACCGAGACTGGTAAGAGCGAGTTTTTTCATGGAAATAAATTAATACATTAAATATAAAGTACTTATATGATAGCAGATTGTAGGGGTGGCAACAATTGAAACCTGTGGATAGCGGTCAGGGTTATAGGTGCATGCTCGCGTCAAAGGTTCTGCCCGAAGAGGGTTGATTTCCTATATTATAACCGCCGAGATTGTTAGGATTATAAGGCTGAATCGTGCCTGAACCAGGGGCCGTCCCTACAGTCTGGAATACCGGGGCGCTTTGGCCAGGGGCAGTACCAACAGTATTGAAAGTACCGCCATTAATCGTTTTAATCTGCGGTAAGCCGCTTGAAAAGCCGAAGGTACCAAGGAAAATATTGACCAGCCCCCACACCGAAAACATCACGAAAAAGCCGATGATGCCAAAGAGGATGAGTTGAGCACCCTCCGCTCGCTTGTCGTGAATGAAAAAGTAGTTGACGATTCCCCAAATAAAGACCACCAAGGCCAATGAAAAGAGAAATGGTATTGAGTAGCCGATGTAATTGAGAATGATCTGCATCACCCCTTTGAGGTCGGTTGGGGCAGCGGTCTGTGCAAAGGCCAGAGCCGGTAGGAAAAACACAACGAGGGATGAAATCGATATATTGTAATACTTTTTTTTCATAAGCGTTATTTTACTATTTGGTTAATGGTTGATTGAATGATGGTGGCAATATAAGAGGCTCCAAGTATGACTACCGTGCCGACGACGGTCCACATGAGAGTCTTGCTGGCCTTACTGATTTCCGTCGGTTTACCTTGAGCGACTAAAAACAGAAAACCCGAATAGATGATGAGAATGACGGCAACCGGAATGGTGAGCTGGACGACGACTCCTAATATTGTATCAAGAAGTCCGCCAATCGTGGTGGGGGTAATTGGATTCTGGAGGGTTTGGGAAGGGGCGCTGCCGCCGATGTTACCGCTTGTTCCACCGACGGAATCCCCGGCCAGGGCTGTGTAATAAGCCGCGAAGTAGAAAGCGATACTGAGCCATTGAATGATTTTTTTGATGCTTTTCATAATATTTTTACATTACTTACCTAAAAAGGAATTATAAATTGGGTCTTTCACAAGGGTTGTCATTATTGTATTGACGATAAGCCAGGCGGCTAAAGTTATGACGGTACCCTTAACAACCGTCCAAAATATGCCTTTAGCCTTGCTTATCTGGCCCGAATTATCACCAGCGGTCATAAAGAGAAAACCTGCGTAAGCAAAAGCGATTGTCGAAACCGGAATGATGGCGTAAATAATGAGCTTGACGAAACCACTAATGGCGTAGATGGCGGCATTAAAATCACAAACACGATAGCCGGGGTCGGGCGTTTGACCATTTGCCGGCGGCGGACCATCACAAGGAATAAAACCGTGCCCGGCGCCAAAGGGCGAAAAGCCATCAGTAGTCGCAGCGGAAACGAGAAACGGCAAAAAAACCACAAGCAGGAGTATTGAAAGAGTGATTTTTAAAAGAGTATTCGGCATATTAGGATGATGTGTTGGTTGGGGTTTGCGGAATGAGATTGTTGATTTCACCATCAGCTCGGCCTAAAGCATCCGTAACTTTTTCCTTACCACTGACGATATCCTCGACCAAGGTTTGGAATATTGTTGCTGTGCCATTTTGATCAGGGTCAAGCCAACCTTTTGCGTTAAGGGCTGAAGCGTAAAAAATATCGAGGTATGGATCGGTTGGTCGCTTGCCTAAAAGATCACGGCGAACCGGCGGAAGAGCGGTCAGCGTTGTCCATTGAGTGATCGATGATGCACTGACGAGACTAAGGAGGGTTGAAAAGGTTGCGCCGGGATTTCGCGAAGTGCGAACAATGGCAAGACCGAGCATTTGACCAAAGGTACTTCTATCCTTGCTGTTTTTTGATTGAGGTAGAGGCGCCACATCAAAGTTAAGCTGTGGATTTTTAGCGTGGATTTCAGCAATTTCGCTGGCAAAACCGAAATAGAGAGCTAGGTCGCCCGAAATAAACATTTGCTTTGATTCCGGCAACGAACGATTCCATGAATAAACTTGGCTGGTTGGGTTTGAAAACTGAGTGTAGAAATTGAGGACGGCCTGGGCGGGAGAGTTGATCGAGCCTTCATCGCTATTGAGAACACTGACGGCTTGACCGTGATCGTAGGCAACGATTGGATTACCGGTTTGAAGAATGAGCGCGGCAATCAAGTCCTTGGCGTTGGTGATATTTCGAAATTCACCCAGAGCAACACCACTTTGATGGATAGTCGAAAGATTATCGCGATTAGTAAGGGAGGCGGCAAGCGAGGTAACCTCATCCCATGTAAGCGGATAACGAGAGATACCGGCAGAAGAAAGGGTGTCGCGGTTCCAGTACATTACTAAGGGATCGATTGAAAACGGCAAAGCCAGAGTGCCATTGGAGGTAAGATAGAGCTCCCCTTCTTGAATAAACGTGTCTTTGAAATCTCGCTCACTCAGGCTTGTAAATGGGACAATGGTAAGCTTATCGGCTTCCTTAAGAATAAGGTCTTGCGGCAAGATAACGGCATCGGGACCTTTACCGGTAGCAATCGCTTCAACTAGATCTTGAGAAAAGGTCGATTGATCTTTTTGAACATAGCGAATATGGAGTGGTGTTGTTTGGCTGAGATTGAAGTTGTTGAGAAATTGGTTAAAGGTCGCCCCGGAAACACTGCCCCAGAGGACGATTTCAGGCGATTCGGAAGTCGAGTGACCCTTGATGCCGGCAAAAAGAACCACTCCAACGATGATAAAAAAAATGAAGATACCGATGAGGGCGATTTGAAAATTAGACATGGTTTCTCTTGAAAATTAAGCCATAATGGTGATCTCCAGCACTTATCGCCGAATCATAAACAAAGCCGGCCTTTTCAAACAACGATTGGGCACTTTGTTGAGGAACGACGTTTTTAGGGCCCATTGGGCTCTGGGAAGACCAGTCGACGACCAGCACTTTGCCGTTTGCTTTTAAAATCCTTTTTATTTCAAGGCAAAAATTATCTTTATGCTCGATTTGAAAAAGAACATTCGAAGCAATGACTCGATCAACCGATGCGTCGCGCAGTCGGGTACCGCCGATTTTTTCGATGTCTCCCCACAACACTTCGATATTGAGAAGGTGTTCGTTTCGAGCATTGGTTTTAAGTTTTTCGAGTAAATCCTTTTGAACTTCAACGGCATAAACTTTACCGGTCGAACCGACAAGCCGAGCAGCTTCGATACTGTAAAAACCGGTCCCGGCGCCGAGATCAGCAACACTCATTCCAGGACCCATGCCAAATTGAGCGATATTCTTTTGCGGGTCGCTAAAGGCCATGGGATAAATTATAACATTAGTCGAGGCGGGAGTTATGAACAACTCTAGAAAATCCATCCCCGACCCTTCCTTTTCCAAAGGAAGGGAGTGATGGTGATATTACTGCATACTGACAAGATTGTTTAGCGTGGTTACGATAAAGCTCTTCACCCTCCTTTGGAAAAGGAGGGCTGGGGAGGATTTACAAACAGATCATCGAAGCAATGGCGTCGCCGTCGCGTAATTTCATCACTCGTACCCCTTGAGTCTGACGACCGAGCGCCGGGATTTCTTTAATGTCGACTCGGATTACCTGACTCTTCTTTGAAATAGCGACAAGCTCTTCCTGCTCTTCGGTAACCACTTTCGCGCCGATTAAATCACCCGTTTTTGACGTTACTTTCATGGTAATAATGCCTGAACCGGCTCGTTTCTGGGTCTTGTATTCAGAAACATCGGTCTTTTTACCGTAACCATTAGCGCTGATAACAAGCAAGTGAGCTTGAGCGGTATCCTTTCTTACCACATCGGCTCCAACGATAAAGTCATCTTTCTGAAGCTTCATACCGGTCACTCCGGCTGCTCCCCTACCCATTTCACGCACATCAGATTCTTTAAAGCGAATTGACTGACCCTGGCTGGTGGCAAGCATGACATCATCGCCTTTGGCGCAGAACGAAACTGAGACCAATTCATCCTTATCTTTCAACGTAATAGCAATGAGACCGGAACGTCGAACATCGTGGAAACTCTTGGCTGCTACTCTTTTAGCTATGCCGTTTTTAGTAACCATAATGAGCGAGAGTTCGGCCTGACCCTTGACGGTCTTAGGCATTGGCAAAATTGAAGTGACCTTTTCGTTTTCGGTAAGTGAGAGGAAATTCATGATTGACTTACCCTTGGTCGCTCGTTTACCTTCTGGCACTTCGTACATTTTGATTTGATAGGCCTTACCCTTATCGGTAAAGAACAAGAGATCGCTGTGGGTCGAAGCGGTTATAAACTTAGTGCCAAAATCTTCCTCCTTGGTATCAAGATCGACGACGCCGACGCCGATGCG
>CAZYVN010000041.1:0-5748 GCA_964650925.1 uncultured Candidatus Saccharibacteria bacterium | reverse complement strand
GCCGTGGCCGCCTCCGGATCACGGAGGTACCCCAGGCAGAGGATCGCAGCGTGCCGGACCTCCCACGAACGGTCGCTGAGCATCGATCTGACGAGGTGAACGGCGCGAATGTCTCCAAGTTGAACGATCGCTTCCACAGCTGCCGTGCGCACTCCATCATCCCGGTCCTTGAGTCGGGGTACGACGTCGTCGAAAAAGCGCGCTTCGCCCGATCGACCGAGTGTTTCGACCGCCGAAGCGCGCACAACGGGATCGTCGCTCTGCAGTGCACTGAGCAACGGCTTTGTGGCGCGGGCGTCGTCGATCTGCCCCAACGCTTCGACGGCGGCGATGCGTTTGTCCGTTCTACCGCTCTTGATCAAGCCGACCAGCGGTTCGATGGCTGCGGAACCGAATTCGGCAGCCCGGCGCGGATCGCCAGAGGCGACGGCGAATAGCGCCTTTTGCCGATCCGTGTTGGGTCGCCAGCCATGACGCTCCAACCCGCGGGCGGCGCGGGCGCGAACCCCGGGGTCGGCATCGTCCAACACCGAGGTTAGCGCGACGATGGCCTCCTCTCCGCCAATTCGGCTGAGCGACTCCGCAACCGCTTGCCTGACTTCGGCAGCTTGATCACGCAGGGCGGATCGCAAGTGGGGAACGGCCTCTTCATCCCGGAGGGCGCCCAACGCGCGCGCAGCGGTGCGGCGGATCTCGGGTTGTTCGTCAGCGAGAGCAGTGATCAACTGTGAGAGCGTGTCGAGCGTTCCCTTATCCGCCAGTTTTCGGACAGCCGCAATGCGCGCTTTCGGGTCACGCGAACGAAGTTTCTGGTTGGTCCACCAACGCATTGACGGCTCCATGATAGGCGAATCGCCAGAGCGGGCAAGGACAAGGTCGAATCGCCTCTGCACAGCGGCGAGAAAGCGAATTGAACAAATAGTAAGGAAGGTCACCACCCTCCTGATCTCCTCACGCATGTGGGTGCGAAGATTGGGTGATTTCCAGTGCCAGCAATTGCTATTCGCGATTGAGCACGGATTCGGAGTCAGTGGCGTTGTCGGATCAAAAAATCAACAAAACCAATTTTGGTTCCGGGTAAGGCCGAAAAGGGCGATGCGGATTGGGTTTTTCCGCTGGACTTTGCGGACGAGGAAGTTCTGAAGGCCGAATGTTTTGTATCCGGTATTGATTGCCGCGCGATATGAATCGAAGTAGCCGACAATGGACGTCCCTTTGATTTTGATAAGGACGAACTTGCCGACATTCTTCATCATCTCCGAATAGCGTTCCCGTAAAGTCTGAAGTTCTGTGGTGATGTCTCCAAGATCTGATTTAACCATATTTTTCCTTTCTTTCTTTGATCTTTAGTCATAGTCTCATATGTAAAATCGTATCAAAACCCCGGTCAGTCTCGGCTCGAGAAACCAAAGCTCTCGAGAGCAAAATATGGAACTCTAAAAATTAATCAAAAACCCTGCCGCAAAGCAGGGTTTTTATTAAACAATTGCAGTCGGGAATGACTGCGATTGGTGTTTTGATACTTTTTTAAAAGCCTTGAATCCGAAAATGGTGTCAAGGTAATCAGTATGGTATTATTACGCCATGACAGCTCAAGAGAAAATGACGATCGATAGGGCAATGAACGCCAAAGGCTTCGCTGAGTTTTTGGCTGACCATCCGGACGCTGACTCATTCGATATGAGCAATGAAGAAGAGGTAGGTAAACGCTTTGAGGTATTTAAGATGGTTGAGGAGGTTGGCAAAGAGATGAAGGAAATTTATGCCGGCCATATCCAGAAGGAGATGGGGATCCGTTTGGAACGAGACGATCTATTTTGTATCGACGATTATTTGGACACTTTAGCTATTGAAAATCCAGAAGAGCTTAAAGAAATGCAGGGTAAGTTCGCGGCTTTTAAAGCGTTGCCTCAAGAGATCAATAAATTCGAAAGAGAACTCAGTCGCCTGGGTGTAGCTCCGGCTTTATCAACACAACTTGATACTATGCGCGAGGATTGGCAAAATCTTCAGAAGGTTAAAGGTGATATTAGTGATGTGGGCAAAACCAAACTCGCATTCGAAACTGTCTTTACCTTTGCTAAATCAATGCCGATGCTCCTCGAAATTCTTCCTGGTGTGAATATGAGTCGGGAATATAAGGCCGAGGTCATACATGACCGTCAAAGGGTCACCGGCCGCTGGGATGCCTTGAAAGCCGTAAAAGAAAAATTCGGTGAGCTTGAGCCGGAGGATGTGGCTAAAAAAATGGCCGGTCTCGAAGAGCAGATTACCACGATTGAAAATACGTTGGCTTCAATCGACGAGCTCGAACAATTCAAATCGCTTTCCGAGCAGATGTTTGGCGATGTCAAAAAGAAAGTCCTTGGTGGCATTACCGAGATTGCCGGGTTGTCGGAGGCTATACAGAGAAAAGCTCAAGATCAGTTGGTAGGGCTCACTAATAAAGGAACGTTTGCCGCGCTCACCCAAGCGCAAAAACGTTTCGATACTCTTAAGGCGGCGGCCGAGTCAAACGAAGAGGGAATAAATCCGATTGGCAGCATCGACGAAGAGGGATTTCAGCGGAGTGTTGACGAAGCTCTTAAAGTAAAAGCCTCCAATGAGATTATGAGCATAGTCATGCGAACAAAGATGGGGGACAACGCCTTAACCCGCCTTGAAAAAGCTCTCGGGCCTTTCTTGAAAAACGATAAAATCGGTTCCAAGGAAGGCGATGAGGCCAAAAAATTTATTGTAGGAGCTCTCAATGAAGTGGCAGAAAATCTCGATACTTCAAACGAAAGCCGAGCCAAAAGACTGATGATCTCGCGGATTATTTTTAAAATTAACAATCCTCGGCCACCTACCATATGAACATCGACCCCCAACACATCGAGTCGCTTTGGACCGAAAAGAAATACGATGAAGTCCGAAAAATTATCGCCGAGGCTTCAGCGACACCGCTTTCAAATAAAGAAAAAGGCGCAGCCTTTGTCGGGCTGGCTTCTATATATCTCGATCTTGTTAATACCATAAAAAACAACTACTGCAATGCTCTCCAAAAAGCCGTTAATGGAATGAAAAAAATAGCGGATATTGAAAGACAAGGAGAAAAAAAACTAAAACTTAAGGCGGTTAAAGCCGACCTAGGTTTGTGATTTATTGACAGTTTTATATACCCATGCTAGTTTATTTTTTAGTATGAACAAGTCAGATAATGAAAAACAGGCGCTTTTAAGCCGCCTTCGGAGGAAACGAGCCGGGGGACGTCTCATGAAAGTTGTGGTGGGGGTTCAACTTGCCAATTTGAAAAAGAGAGGGGTCATCACCCAATCGGAATACGATTACGTGATGGGATTAGAGAAAAAGTAAACGGGGGCGTCGTCATGACGCCCCTTCTTCTTTTTTCTTAAACTCAATCGGAGTAAGCGAAAGGGCGGAGAGGGCCATGCCCATTTTTTCGGCGAAGTTGTCGCCTCTTATATGTTTACTGATCGTTTTCACATCAGCACCGCTTTGTTTTGCTAATTCTTGGATTGTACGGAGAGCTGTTTCATGAGCTCGCTGCGACGCTAAGGCTCGCTTTTCAATATCATATCGTTTCTCCGCTCGAGCTTTTTCAATAACTTTTGTAAACCGGTTAATGAAGACGCTTAGCTGGGCCTCAATCTCGCCGAAAAGCACGAAACGAAACGGGTCCTGGCGAATTTCATCTTTGACCGACTCGGCGATGCCGGAACCGTTCATAATTTCCATACTTAGGTTGGCCAATTTCTCAAGCGACTCCCGACCGGCACCGATAACCAATCGCGGCACCTTAAAATTTTTGAGTTTACCCGTACGTTCCGAATTAAAATATTTTACCGAAGGGGTATAGCCGTTATCGATCGAGTCGAAAGTTCGGCGCAGTTTATTGCCGACGTCTTCAGTGCCGGTGGCAAAATCAATGGCAAAACCGAGGTGTTCAAAACGCTCGGGACCAAGAATAATTTGGGCAATCGAATCAATACCGCGAACGTAATCATCATATTGAGAAGCGATGATCATGTTGACGTTTTCTCCAAGCCAGCCGTAGTTTTCAATGGCGTGACGCAAGCTAAACTCGGCGGCAATACCGCGTTCAAACTGAGCCTTTTGTTCCTCGGTGTGGGTCTGACGTTTCTGTTCAAAAATATCGTGGAGTTTGGCGCTTTTGTCGATGTCCTGGTCGATCTCAGCTTCGGTATAAAAAGGATGACCTCGGAATTCTTCAGGATCGACACGTTTGCGCTCGATCTCTTCGGTCATTGTTTCCACGTCGGCGATTTGGTCTACATGGGAGTCAAATTGTTCACCGTACTTCATGGCTGAATTATACCATACGTATCGTTATTCAAAATGCATTTCTTCGGTTTGGCGATGCTTGAGATTTGAAGAAATAATGGGGTAGGACGAAAGATTTGGGTCTTTCTCCAGAAGAGCTTGTGCTTCCAATCGTGCCGCTTCGACCATCTTGAGGTTTTGGAGGGCTTCCATGGCGACATCGGAAAGACCCCACTGTTTGCGACCGTAGAGTTCACCGGCGCCGCGTTGGGCCAGATCGAATTCGGCGAGTTCGAAGCCATTTTTAGCAGTTTGCAGTGCCTTTAGTCTATCGAGGGTTTTCTTGGTTTTGCTTTCGGCAAAAACAAAGCAACAGGCTTGATGGCTGCTGCGCACTACTCGACCTCGAAGCTGATGGAGTTGAGCTAGGCCGAATCGTTCGCCGCCTTCAATGATGATCATGGTGGCGTTGGGAACATTGACGCCGACTTCGACGACCGAAGTGGCAACCAAAATATGAGTTTTACCTGAAGCAAAATCAGCCATTACCGTTTCTTTTTCATCGGTCGTCATCTTGCTGTGGAGAACGGCTATGGCGTATTCCTTAAATACGTCTCGTTTTAATCGCTTGGCTTCTTCGGTCACCGATTTTGCGTTCAATGCTTGTTCCTTGGTCGGGTCAGGCTCGTCAATACGGGGACAAATGATGTAGAGTTGCCGACCGTTTCGCAATTCGGTTTTTATTTTTTCATAGGTTTCATCGCGTTTATTCGGCAGGACGATTTCGGTGATGATTGGTTTTCTGCCTCTCGGCATTTCATCAAGAAGGGTCAGATCCAGGTCACCGTACACCGTGAGAGCCAAGGTTCGAGGGATAGGGGTGGCGGTCATAGAAAGAAGATGCGGCGTCACCAAACCACCGCCGGAATTTTTTCTGACTAATTTCCGGCGTTGGTTGGTACCAAAACGATGTTGCTCATCGATGATGACGTAGGCGAGGGTTTTAAATGTTACTGATTTTTGAATGAGAGCGTGGGTACCGATGAGGATAGGGATTACGCCTTCCGCCACCCATTTTAAAAGTTGGCGACGGGAAATGTCGGTCCAGCCTTTTGGATTGAGTTTTGATGGAAATTTTCGGCAACCGGAGCCGGTGATGAGACCGATCTGGATGTTGAGGTAGGAAAAATAAGCGATGAAAGATTCGAAATGCTGCTTGGCCAAAATCTCAGTCGGGCACATGTAAGCCGTCTGTAATTTACTGGTGACTACCGCATACGCTGTGGTAGCAGCGACGGCGGTTTTGCCCGAACCGACATCTCCATGCAAAAGCCTCGACATCGCTTTGCCTTTTTTAAAATCATCCAAAATATGACCAATAGCTTTTTGTTGCGCGATAGTGGCTTCAAAAGGAAAGCGCTTTACAAACTCATCGATTTCTTTCGTATTTTTGGCAGTGACAAA
>CAZYVN010000040.1:0-5797 GCA_964650925.1 uncultured Candidatus Saccharibacteria bacterium | reverse complement strand
CCGTTGAAATTTCCGCTAACGACACCGGGAAAAGAACCTTTGTTTTTGGCCGCGTAGAGATTGACGATATTACGAATAGTTACCATATCTGCCAGCCGTCGAGCATCCCGTGCTTTGGCTCGTACATTATTGAGACTCGCTAAAACTACTGACGACAACAATGAAATGATCGAGATGACGACGAGGAGTTCGATTAACGTAAATCCTGCACGAGTTGGGGAATTTTTCATTTTCTTAGTATAACACGTTTGACCGCCGACTTCATGTGTAATTCGCCCATGGCATAGAGCTCGATCAACTCTTCCGGTTTACCTGACTGACCAAAGAGGTCTTTGACACCGATAAATTCAATCGGGACCGGATAATGAGCAGCGAGATATTCGGCCACCGCCCCACCCAATCCCCCTTTAATCTGATGCTCTTCAACAGTAACAATTGCTTTTGTTTCCTGAGCAAGAGCCAGTACCGCCGCCTCGTCGAGCGGTTTTATGGTTGAAATGTTGAGGACTTTCACTTTCACCCCATTTTCCTTTGCCTGCATCGCAGCCCTAAGCGCCTTGTGGACCAAAGCTCCTGTCGCAATGATTCCTACATCGCACTTGGAGGTTGGACCCCCAAGTGCGGCGTCGAAGAAGACTTGGGCTTTGCCAATTTCGAAGGGAGTGGCGTTTGTGGTAATGATAGGGGTTTTTTCTCGAGCTAACCGAATGTAGGTTGGGTCCTTGGTTTTGGCCGCGGCCATGGTGGCTTTTCGAGCTTCGATTGAATCACACGGAGAGATTACAACCATACGCGGAATAACTCGAGTAATAGTAATATCTTCGATGGCTTGATGAGTACCACCGTCCGGACCGACGGAAATCCCGGCATGAGAACCGGCGATTTTGACCGGCTGATTGTTGTAACAAATGGTCGTCCGGATCTGCTCCCAATTTCTACCGGGACTAAACATCGCGTAGGAAGTGATAAACGGAATCTTGCCCATAGCCGCCATACCACTTGCGACAGAAGCCATCGACTGCTCGCCAATACCCATTTCAACAAATCGTTCCGGATATTTTTTAGCGAAACCTGCCATCATCGTCGAATCGGTCAAATCGGCACACAACCCAACCACCTTTAGATCGGCATCGGCAGCCAAAACCAACCCCTCACCAAAACCTTTTCGGATGGGCAGTTGCTCAACATCGCCGTCAAACATCTTCTGATTAAGTTGTGCGGTTGAATTAAGCATGCGAGTTCGTTACATACATGTTCCCTTTTCGCCTTTGCTGAAAAGATAACGACCAAGGCTGATTCCATAAACGAGAGAGATAAGAACCCAGATAACGGCAAAGAAAATCATGCCTCTACTAAATAGAAGCGGCTGATGGAGGTGTTTGAAATACCAACATAAAATAACGATATTAACGGCCCAGTACATCATTTTTCCAATAGCAAGCGGGGTTATTTTTTTCATGGTGTTTTTTGTAATTCTTTTTCAATATTAATAAGGGCATTGCGAGCGGTACTAATTTCTTCGGCCGTGGTCGGCGGTTTACCATGCCATTCATACTTTCGCTCAAAAGCCGGTACTCCTTTCGAAGCAATGGTGTGAGCGAGGATCACCGTCGGTCGGTCGAAAATGGTTTTGGCATAATTAACAGCGCCGATAATTTGCTCAAAATCGTGACCATTAATTTCAACCGTATGAAAATTAAAAGCTTTCCACTTGGCTTTAAGCGGTTCAAGCGGCATGATGGTTTCGGTAAAGCCGTCGATTTGAATATTGTTACGATCGACAATGACGATCAAATTACCCAGGTGTTCTTTACCAGCGAGCATCATCGCCTCCCAATTCTGACCACAGTCGAGTTCTCCATCTCCAGTCAAACAATAAAAAAACCTGTCGGATGTCCGACCGCGATCAATTCTATCGGCCAGGGCCATACCAACCGCCTGTGAAAGCCCCGAACCCAGCGGCCCGGAACTCGTTTCCAAACCAGGCAACCACTCCCGATGCGGATGTCCCTGCAAACGCGATTTCAACTTCCGTAATGTGAGGGTTTCTTCCACCGGAAAATAGCCGGCGTGAGCCATAGTCGCGTAAAGAACCGGGCAGATGTGGCCATTCGAAAGAATTAAACGATCGCGCTTTTCCCAGGCTGGATTTTTTGGATCATGTCGCAGCAGATGAAAATACAAGGCGGTAAAGATGTCTGCCATATCGAGCGGCCCGGCGGTATGTCCAGAACCAGCGGCGATAAGCATTTCAATAATAGTCTTGCGAATATCATTAGCCTTTCGCTCAAGCATGTTAATTTTGTCCGGAGGAAGGTGCTCCATAATTACTCATAATCATATCATGAACTAAGGCGACACGTTTCCGACTACCATTCCGGTCGAGCCTCCATAAGCAGGGGCGTTGGCTGCATTACAGGTGACAAACCGAGGCGGTTTCTTTGGGATCGTGTGGTAATGTCGACATGAAAGGCGCCAAAACTGTCCCGAGGGCTGTCCATGAAGCGTCGTTATTTACAGCAGCCAATACGATTGACGACAACAATGAAATGATTGGGATGACGACAAGGAGTTCGATGAGGGTAAAACCGCGAGATTTCATAGGAATAATTATATCATGTAAGACGAATGGTCGAATACCTGTCTTAAAGAGAAAACATCGCAAAAGCATTGAGTTCGTTGACAGTTTTGGCACTACTACTCTTTACAGCAAACCTAGCTTTCGCTCAAGGATACACCAATACTACCAACACCAGCGGCACTAACGGAACGACGAACGGTGCTTACTCAACTACCAATTCATCAAATGGTACTACCGGTACCAACACTGGCGGCACCAACAATACAACCAACACCACAGGCACAATAAGTCCGTCACCTACGACCAATAGTAATACAGGAACAACAAACACCGGGGACACCGGCTCAAACGGCAGTGTTCTGGGAGCAACTTCCGTCAACGTACCTAACACCGGCGAAGGAGGCGACGCTTTGGCAGTGTGGGCAGCCATACTTACGATTGCTATTGCAGCAACGGCAGGTGTACTTGGATGGAGAGCAGAACGGTATATTTAAAGTGACTGAAGAGAGCTAATAGCCTCGGCAACATCTCCACTCTCGAAAATTGCCGAACCGACAACAAGACGATCGGCTCCCGCCTCAAGAAGGGCCGGAGCGGTCGTTTCGTTGACGGCCCCATCAACACTGACCTGCATCTGAGGCCACTCCTTTTTAACCTCTCGTATTTTGCCGAGAACTCTTTCATCAAAAGGCTCGCCCTGAAAACCGATTCTGGCAATGCCCATGCACTGGATGAAATCGACATCGTTAATGTAGGGCTTGAGCTTTTCGATTGGAGTTGAAATATTAATAGCCAAACCGATTTCAATAAGATTGCCCAGCTCGCTTATTATTTTTTGCCAATCGGTAATCGTTTCAACATGAATAATCACTCTCGAGGCACCGGCAACCAACCATTCGCCGGCCGCTTTTTCAGGATCAACGACCATCAAATCAATTTCATAATCAAGATCCTCCCAATACGGCAATCCCCGCTCCTCTTTTAAAATGAGATCAAAGATTTCATCATTCATTTCGCCGTTGTTATTTTTGTACGGCCAGGTTGAATGTTTCGTCAATTTTCCATCCATAATATCAATCTGGACGAGCGGAACCAGGCCTTTTACCAAAAAAGTTTTTTCTTCGAGACCATTAAAATTTCGGGGCATAATCGCCGGAATAATTTCAGCCATACATTGTACTACCAACAAATTGGATAATTACCGTCACTTCCGCCGCCATAGCTTGTGTTGCAATTAGTCGGGGCAGTCGGACTGGTAAAACCGGGAGGTAGAGTGGAGTTCGACGTGAGCACCCAAGCATAAGCGCCTCGCACTGGATCATTAAGTGGATCGGTAGCACTGATATTTTCAGGTGAACAATAAGCCACTATTTTATAATTACTATATGGAGGGTAAGATGCATAGAGGTATTGTCGAAAATTACCCGGCAAACACACAGGTAAACTAGAGAGTCCTCCTATCGGGTCTTGGGGTAATACTGAGATATAAGGGGCGCCAAAACCGCTAATCCAATTGGCACCTGAAGCACTTGACGACCATGGAACACTGGAGGGCGGGTATGTTCCATTATGATCTTGGGCATAAAGTTCAAGTGCATTGCGCATCTGCAACATTGCTGCTCTGCGTGCCGCATCCCTGGCTTTAGATCGGACATTATTTAAACTGGCCAAGACGATCGACGACAAAAGCGAAATAATCGAGATGACGACGAGAAGTTCGATAAGCGTAAACCCTTTATGTTTCATGATACTTATAATTATACATCAAGCTTGGCAAGTCTCCTTACATGACGCGGGTCGTTTGAAAACGGCGTATTGAGCCAGAGCAGAACGGCTTCTTTGGCTTCACCCTCTGAAAGGAAACGGGCGCCGAGCGAGAGGGTGTTGGCGTTGTTGTGTTCGCGGGAAAGTTTGATAATGTCTTTACCGTTTACCCCGAGCGATGTCGAAGGGCCGTAGTAAAGCGCGGCGCGGATACCCTTGATCCGATTTGCTGCGATAGCTTCACCTTGACCTGAGCCGCCGATGACGATACCAGCAATGCCTTGATTTGAGGCGACTTCTTTGGCGACAGCGGAAATAAAATCGGGGTAATCATCGGTGGGATTTTTTTCAAAAGCGCCTTTATCAATCACTTGGTAGCCCATTCCCGTCAGGTATTTTTTGAGTTCTTCTTTCAAATCAAAGCCGGCATGGTCGGCGCCGATGGCGATCTGGGTGATGTTTTGCATGAGGAAATTATAGCACACTCATTAAGCAAAAAGCCCACGATTAGTGAGCTTTGTGCAATGACTGCCAATATTCTGTTGATCATATACTTTTTATTATATGCCCCTGGTTTGGGAATGCAAGCACAACAGTGAAAATTACCATCCGGCAGCAGTACCTGGCGTATAGTAAGACCATGAATTAGAATAAGGATGAGGATCGGCTAGCGACGAAGCCATGGATGGGTTTTCAACTGTAAGATACACCAATATTTTATAATTCGTACCGTCCGAGAGATAAAGATACCCAGCAACACCTCCATTGGGGCGGGAAGCCGTAGGGGTCGGATCAGTGGGCCATATCGACATGTATCCAGGCGTGACGAAGTTAGTCGTAAAAAATGCCGCATCGAGATAACCGCCGCTATTATTGCAATCACTACATTTCCATGTGGCCGAGTTACATGGCCCAGTACAAGGATAACTGCCGTTGTGATCGCTGGCGTAGAGCTGCAAGGCGGTGTTCATGGCCCGCAAGTCACCCAATCTTTTTGCATCCCTCGCTTTCGACCTAACATTATTCAAACTCGCAAGTACAATTGACGACAAAAGCGAAATGATCGAGATGACCACCAATAATTCTATGAGCGTAAAACCTCGTTTGGACATGGGGATATTATATCATGATATAAGCGATACTAAACACCGAGTGTTTAGTTATTGACTCTTTATTTTATGACGACTTCTTGTGATGTAAACAGATGGCGTTACCATCGGGGTCTCTGACAACGATCATTGAACATGTAGGAAAATCATGAGGGCCGGTTTTCACTTCAATCTTGGTCTCCTTGATCTTCTTAATCCAAGCGTCAAGATCGTCGACTTCAAGAGCAATACTGGCGCCATCTCGTGAAGGCTTCCACTGATCGGAAACACCGATTGCCAACGTATTACCGTCAGAAAGATCATACTCGATATATTGGGAATCATCCTTTGCCGGATATTCCTT
>CAZYVN010000039.1:0-5806 GCA_964650925.1 uncultured Candidatus Saccharibacteria bacterium | reverse complement strand
AACAATTAAAATGTTTTTATTCTGGTACTTTTGATCAATCTCGTAGAGAAACGAAGTTATTCTTTTTTTAACATCAACTTCATTTTCGCCGCCCTTTGGAGTCTTGGTAAAACGTTCCTCAGCCGAAGCGAACGATTTGCGATACGCTTCAACGGTTCGGCCATTGAATTCACCGGCGTGGATCTCGCGTAGACGAGATTCGACATGAACATGCTTATGGTCGAGACCGATTTCTTTAGCTACAATTGAAGCGGTTTCTTTTGTTCGCTCAAATGGTGAAGTAAAGATGAGGTTAATATTGTCCGTTCGCAATTTTTTAGCCGCCGCCTCGACTTGATCGCGACCTTTTTCGGTCAAGGTGAAGAGATTCTTCTCGGGATCAGAGTCCATGAGATTTTTAACGTTGTTCTCCGCCTCACCATGACGCATCAGAAAATACCGATTACCGCGGCTGGTTTTGGATTTGAGTTCGTCGAGAGAGCCGATGCATTCTGTCTGGCCGCAGCTTTGACATTTCCAGATAGGTAAGGGTGATGCCCAGTAACGATTTCGCGAGATATTCCAGTCGGGCGCACCCTCCATTCCCTTCTTGAAACGACCCTCTTTAAGATGTTCCGGTATCCAGGTAATCTTTTCATTAAGATCAATCATTCGTTTTTTCACTTCCTGAATATTGATAAACCAGGCCGGGATAGCGTAGTAGAAAAGCGGGGTCTCACATCGAAAACAGTGCGGATAACTGTGAACAATTTTTTCTTTTGCAAAAAGCAAACCACGGTGAGCCAAATTTTTAATGACCTCGACATCGGCGCTTTGATGATTTGATTTTGGCTTTACCGAATGTCCGGCGAAATCTTTAACCTCGGCGGTAAATTTACCATCGTGACTGACATGATGAATGACCGGAATATTTTCCGCCTTAGCTAGAGCCATATCTTCTTCACCAAAAGCTGGAGCAATGTGAACGATACCGGTACCGGTTTCCGTAGTGACGAAATACCCGGCATAGATTTTCCAGATCTTGTCGTTGTCTTTATATTTCTGAAGGTAATAATCAAAAATCGGCTTATATTTTTTGCCAACGAGTTTGGCGCCGTCGAATTCTTCGATAACTATGTACTCTCTACCCTTTAAAGCCTGCTCTAGGCGTTCCTTGGCCAAAATATAACTTCCCTCTTCGTCCTTAATAGTAACCTTGACGTAGGTGATCTGCTCAGCCACGGCCAGAGCAGTGTTGCCGGGTAAGGTCCAAGGGGTTGTAGTCCAGGCAAGGATGTAGACCCCCGGCTCCATTTCAAATTTGGCGTAAACGGAAATGTCAGTGATATCTTTGTAGCTATTATCCATAGCGATTTCCGAATTGGCGATCGGCGTTTCGCAGCGCGGACAATACGGCAAGACCCTCGTTCCTTCGTACATTAAACCCTTGTCATGTATTGATTTGAGCGCCCACCAAACGGATTCGATGTAGCCGTTGTCCATAGTTTTGTAGGATCCATCGAAGTCTACCCAGCGGCCGATTCGTTCGACCGTTCTCTTCCAATCATGGATGTAACCAAAGACTTTGCTGCGGGCATGTTCGTTAAAGGTTTTGACGCCGATCCGTTCGATCTCTTTCTTTCCGGAAACTCCGAGATCCTTTTCGACAATGTTTTCAATAGGTAGACCATGGCAATCCCAGCCCCATTTTCGACTGACATACTTACCACGCATTGTTTGGTAACGCGGTACGGCGTCTTTGATAGTACTGCCGAGAATGTGGCCATAGTGAGGTAAGCCGGTTGCAAAAGGCGGCCCGTCATAGAAAACGTATTCTTCATTTCCTTGATTTTTCTTAAGTGTTTCTTCAAAAATCCGGTTTTCTTGCCAGAATTTCAAAATACGCTCCTCGCGAAGCGCTACTTGGCTTTTTTCGTTGTTTTCTGTAGCCATATACTAAGGTATCTTATCATTTTCGAGAAAAATAAAAAACTCTACGAGCGTAGAGTTGTTTGATTAGGCGAGATATTCTTTGGGCGGATTGACTCGAAAAATATTGTGGAGCATGAAGAGTGCTGACCGGTTCTCTGCTCCGGCGTCACCGCGGGCTTTCGGATCACCACGTTCGGCATCACTTTGATGTTGCCAATTGAGGCAACCGGCCGGAATAAGGGAGCTGCGAAACTCATTCGGATAAAGATAGCCTCTGGTAGCGACAATACCGTGCGCAGCTTCGACAAGGGCCTTTAACCCAGGCAGCGACAGGTTGTAGCCTTCGATAACTGTGGTCGTTTCTTGGATTTCGAAATTATCCATGTCCGGATTTGATTGGCGAAAAATCCTTTCAAGTTGTTCGACGAGTTCCTTTTTACGAGCCTTTTCATTGTTAGCAACAATATCAACTCCCATCGAACGAGCAAAATGTCCCGTAATTGCAAGCGGTTTTCTATTGTGTGAGTTCATCCAATTTCGAGTCTACTCTTTCCAAGACAGAAGTCAAGAAATCCGTTTGGCTACATTTTTTCGGGCACTTCAATACCCAGAAGTTTTAAACCATTGGCTATTACAATGGAAAAGGCGTGAGTAAGAGCTACTTTGTAGGCCGAATTCGAATCTGTTTCATCGATGATTTTATTGTTGGCGTAGTAGTTATTAAAAGCGGCCGCTAATTCGAGAAGATAAGTAGCAACATAGTGCGGTGCATACTCTCTACCTGCCCTCTCTACCACTTCCGGAAAACGATACAGCATCCTTTCCAACTCACTTATCCCCTGACTTGGGGGTTGGACCGCCAAGTGGGGAGCTTTAGCGACGATCGAGCGGGCTCGGACGCAGGAATATTGAAGGTAGGGGCCGGAATCGCCTTCAAACGAGATTGATTTATCGAAATCGTAGATGATGTCGCTGCCGGTTGCCTGTTTGAGAATGGAAAACTTTACCGAGCCGACGGTTATTTTATCCAAAATTTCTGCTTTTTGAGTTTCGGAATATGTTCGATCGGCTATTTTTTCGATAAGCACTTCTCTAATTTGTCCAAGTAACGACTCTGCGGTAATAACATTTCCCGTCCGTGACGACATTTTACCTGTTGGTAACCTGAGCATCCCATGGGAAAGATGATCGGTCTTTTTTGCCAAATCGGGGTACACCATTTCCATAGCTTTCAGAAGCACCTTAAAATACTGATTGATTTCATTTCCAGTGATTACAATTGATCGATCGTACGGATATTCTTTGTATTTTATATTGGCTAGACCAAGTTCTTTTGCTTCGTAAGTTGGCAATCCTTCCTTATTTATAAACACCCGAGTATGCAGCATCGGGTCATACTTTTCCGCCTTAAAAACGACGGCACCGTCACTTTTTTCAAAAATATTCGGAGTGTTTTTTTCAACGATCTCCTTGCCAAATTTTCCCGTTTCACTTTCAAAAAAATAATAGTCGAACTTTGTACCCAGTTTTTTGTAGATCGTTTCAAAATACGCGAGGCTGATTTTCTTTCCCTTTTTATACAACCACTCGGCTGAAAAATGCGCAACACCTTCTAAATCATTTTCATCAAATGACCGTACACTATATATTTCTTTATTAATTTCAATAATCTCATCTCGCGCAACAGGATCATTCCTATACGCCTCATCACCATTTGAATAAGCCATACCTAAAACAGAGGGGGAATTAAAAATCATTATCTTTCCTTTGCCATCCGTTGGGTGTATATTTTTTTTCAAATACCAAATAGTTTTCGCAACATGAAGCCCGACATCTCCCTGATAACAGGCTCTCTTTACCTCGGCTCCATTTGCTTCAATAAGCCTGGAAATGGACTCTCCGATAGCGTTACTCATCAAGTGACCAATATGAAATTCTTTAAAAGGATTTGGGTCGGTAAATTCGATGATTGTTTTTGCTTTATTGAGAGAATTGTTTTTACCAAAGTTTTCTCCTTCTTTTATAATAGTCTGAACGCTTTCGGTGAAAAAAGCTTTCGTTAAATGGAAATTGATAAACCCCGCGCCGGCGATTTCAATTTTCTCAATATTCTTCTTAAATCCTGAATCATGAATCATGAATCTACCGACAATTTTTTCGGCGAACGTTTTGGGTGAAGTCTTGAGCTGCTTCGCATACACAAGAGCGACATTCGTCGAATAATCGCCATGCGAAAGGTCGGCCGGGTGTTCGAGGGTAATTTCAGCCGCATCAATAGAGAGCTCGGTTAAGGCGTTTTTTATTGCTTGGGTGATATTTTCAGAAATGTTCATGAAGAGATTGTAACATAATTCACCTCCCCGTACTGCCAAACCCACCCGCTCCCCTGGCGCTATCTGAAAGCTCGGTTGATTCGACCAATGTCGGTCGTTCGATTTTTTGAATAAGCATTTGAGCGATTTTATGATGCTTTTCAAAAACATACCCCTTGTCGGAGAGATTAACTACTCCGATGAGGATCTCACCTCGATAGCCTGCGTCGAGCACCCCGCCCAAGGTTTTAATCCCCTCTTTTATTCCAACACTGCTTTTATCCCAAACCAATCCGACATAGCCAGACGGCAGTTCCATAGCAATGCCGGTTGAAATAGCCTTCCGCTCACCTGGTTTTATGTTTACCTTCTCCCGACTGAAAAAATCCATACCGGCATCTCCAGGATGAGCGAAGGTCGGCAACTTAGCGTCTTCAAAAAGTTTTTTAATTTTTATTTCAATCATCTAAAAAGTCTACCGCGTTTTATGAAAAAATAAAACGCGCGGTAATGCGCGCGTTGGATCTAAAATATTTCGAGCTCGAGCAGGTCCCGAATGTCTTCAATGACATAATCGGGCTGCTCGAATTCATCTTTTGGTCGCGAGACCTTGTATCTTCCTTGATTTACCAGGATGGTAATGCACCCGAGCATTTTGCCATAGCGGATTTCACAATCCCGCCTGTTGCCGATTACCACCACCTCGTCGAGTGCATGGCTAGGGTCCGTGGTTCGATGGGCCCATATGATTTTTTCAAAACACGAATGCTTCTCTTCATCCTTGGAGCAGATAACGATTTTCGAAAAGTACTTGGCGAACCCCAGAATAGCGAGCTTTCGGTTTTGAATCGTTTCGTCTCCGCGCGTAACCAGAACCTTGGTTATCGGCAAACGAGAGAGGACTGTTGAAGCGCCCTCATAGGGTTTTATCTGGTCGACTTTCTTAACATCTCCACCAAGTGGATCCGGATCGCACAATGTACCGTCGAGGTCGAATATTGCTAAGGCGTACTTCATACTATTCGTCGGCGATGAGGTGAACGGTTTTCTTGCTGTGGCGGACAACGCCGCCGGCCGTATCGACAAGATCGGCATACACGACTTTTTTTGAATATCGCTCCGTGTCGCTTTTGTCAATGGCCACAGGGTGAGCATCCTCCAGTTTGTACTTGTGTATAAGCTCGGGTGAAATCCGACCGTTATTGCAGATAACCAGATCAAATTTTTCTCGACCAATGTAACGCAAGAGCGTCCGAGCGAAAGTCGACGCTGTAAAGTCATGCGTCTCGGCTTTCTTGGTCATGATGTTAATGACATAGATAAGCTTGGCCTTGCTTTCGGCGATCGCCTCCTTAAATCCTCCGACTAGGGTATTTGGAATGATCGAAGTGTAAAGATCGCCTGGGCAGAAAACGACTTTTTCCGCTCCGACAATTGCATCATACGCCTCTACATACAGCCGAGCTTTGGGCTGTAAATGAGCGGAAACGATGGTGCGGTGGTCATTAATTGAGCGGTTGTCGATGAATCCCTCACCTTCGATGACCGAGCCGTCGCTTAAAGTCAAGCACAGTTCGGCATCA
>CAZYVN010000038.1:455-6031 GCA_964650925.1 uncultured Candidatus Saccharibacteria bacterium | reverse complement strand
AGGAAATGCCGGTTTCTTTCGAAAGCTCGCCGACCATCTTCAAATCAATAACATGGAGCGAAGGATTCGTCGGAGTTTCAATGAAAAAGTACTTGGTGGTTGATCGGATATGTTTTTTAATTTCTTTCTTATCGCTAAAATCAACAAAATCGAATAAAATACCAAATCGATTGAAAAGCTGGTCAAGGAGTCGAAATGTTCCACCATATACCTCGTTGCACAGCAAGATGTGGTCGCCGGGATTAAGGCTGAGAAAGAGCATGGCTTCGGCGGCCACACCTGAACCAAAGACCGTAGCTTGACCTTCGCCTTCCAAAAGCGCTAATTTTTCTTCAAGAGCGTTACGGGTTGGATTTTTACCCCGCGAATATTCATAGGTTTGCGGCTGATCAAAATGTTGAGCATAAGTTTTACTGCGAACAAGAATCGGTGCAACCGCCCCGGTAATCGGATCCGGACGCTCACCGCCATGAACTAGTAATGTCTCGACCGCTACCTTATTATCGTTCCCATATTTCATATGTTTTTATACTTACTGATAAAAACAAAAAAAATTCTTCCGAAAAGAAGAACATAATGTAGACCTGATTATCTTCCCCTCTCGGGCCAGGAGCACTTTACCCTGAGCTTATCGAAGGGTTTTCCTTCTTTTGCCGGACAAGTTGCTGGCGGATCATTGGGCTGGTTCCCTCCCCGCACTCTTGATAATATTTTGTTGTACCTTGAAGTATACGACCAACATTCAAAACACGCAAGTGGATTAACGGTAATAAAACAGATAACGCGTCGTCATATACCCTGTAGGTCGATATTGTGCCGAAAATTAATGGCGTTAATTTTAAAACAATATGGATAACAACAACGACAACAAGCAGCAAGGTCAAAATCAAGGACAGGAACGAAAGCGAGGACAAGAGGACACCGAAGAATAGCTACAAAAACAAAACCTCCTGAAAAGGGAGGTTTTGTGTTGATCGGTTGGTAATAAAAAAAGTGTTTTGTCGTCATAAAAAGCAAAGGTCGAGGATATCAGTGAGAATAACCACAAAAACGTTATGCCACAGAAAAAAGGACGAGGTTTTGCGGGAATGGATCCGGACCGACAGCGAGAAATCGCTTCAAAGGGAGGAAAAGCCGCCCATGAAAAGGGAACAGCCCATGAATTTACATCTGAAGATGCGCGAGAAGCTGGACGAAAAGGGGGCCGTCGGTAACGGAAAATAGACCATGACGCCGCCGTGTCGTGACACGGCGGCGCTTGTGGTATAGAATAAAAATATAGCAAGAAAACCATGACAGTCGCTATCATTCTTCTTAAATCCTGTGCCGCCATTACTATGATCTCCTTCGGCATTCATCAACTCATTTCGCCGCAGAGCTGGTTTGACTATATCCCCGACATACTGAAAAAAAGTCCCGGTTTGACCCCGGCGCGGATCATGCGTCTGCATGCCCTAGGTAATTGTGCGTTCGGCCTTTTCCTGGTAGCGGGCCCGCTTCCCTTGATTGCCGCCTGGGCCGCTTTCATATGGTGGGTAAGTCTTTTACCGTTTACATTTTTAAATGACTGGGCAATCGGCATGCGCGATCTTTCGATCACCCTGAGCCTTCTGGCCCTTATTTTCCTGTTATCATAACGAACCGGCAAAATAAAAAGCGACTTGAAGTGTTCAAGTCGCATTGTGCGTTTAAGCGGCGAGCATTTCGCTCTCGCGTATCCGTTTATCCATCTCTTCCCTTTCAATGATTTTTTTGGTCACCGGGTGGTTCGGGGACCCCAGAATGTTCATGATCCGTCGATGCTCGTTCCGAGGAAAGTTCATCTCTCGAACAATATCGGCAAACTTTTTGCGGCAGCCATTGGTGCCGGGAATAAGTTTGCAATTACCGGCATGGTGCCTCTTTAAGTGGGCGTAGACCGGTAAGGTCATGTCGCGAAAGACTTCATATCTCTGGTCGAATTTATCATCATCTTCACGGGTAGGTCGATCTCCCAGTTTTTGCAGCAGGCGATCGTAGCACTGTTCCCGACTCATTTCAAACAAGAAGGCCAGAAAGTCAGGATTGCCGCCGAGATAGGCAAAGAGCTGCTCTTTGTTACGCGGAAAGCCAACCATTATCACCTTTCGTGCGCCTTTCGAAGCCAAATCACGAATTTCCAACCCAAAAGCTTCCATGGTTGGAGCATTCGGACAAAGTTTGCCCTGACGGACGAGGCTTTTAACTTGTTCAAATACCTGCGCCAGAGGGCCCCCGCCAGCGATATGTCGAGCAATGAGGGCGCTGGTGTCGATAATCGGTACTCCCGACGCTTCCTGAACCAGGTTGGCCAGGAAGGTTTTACCGGAAGAAGGCGGCCCAAGAACATTAAAGATATGAACATGGGTGCCTCGGATCAAGTCCCGCAATGATTTGTACTGCAAGGTTTTCCTTTTTTTTTGAGGTTAGTTGTTGGGTTCACAATGAACCATTCCGGAGTACAGTTTAACACATCCAACAACTAAAGTCAAAGGCAGCCTTTTTACTTAATCTGGCTCGATAATCTTCTCACTCGAAAGAACCGAACAGTGCCCCAGCGGTGATTTATTTATCAAGTACTCGAAGCCGGCCGTCACCGTTTTATCGAAAATAACCATACAATCTTTGCGACAATTCGACTAGGGAATAAGAAGCGTGGTTGTATCCGTGCCCACCAATTGCGGGTTTGATCTCATAACAGCTATCGCATCTTCAATCGTCGTCAAATGACGGTTTTTCTTTTCAGCCCATTCTCTGATAGTGAAGAGAGTGTCATTTTGGTCAGTGGGGGTGTTCTCGGTGTTAATAAGAAGGTAAAGCGGTGCCTCTCGATGTTGTAAACAACTGACCGAACCCAGAAATTCCGAAAGCTTGGTCACCTGCACACCATCGTAGAAAAGATTATTCATCTGCTGACGGATAGTAACCACGGTATGGTTGACCACCAGGGTCATCAGCAGTGAGGCGGGTCGCTTTGTTTGGATGAGCGGTGGAATTTTAAAGGCTAGTTCAACGACTCTTTCCACTAACCACTCGTCGCCATATCCCGACAAACTACCATACCCAAGACCAAGAATAAGGTCGCACTGGCGTTTGAGTTCCGGCAAGTATGGTAGAACTTGACTGACGCGGTAGGCGTGATTGGAAAGGGCGCTGGCCCGGTCATTGACTACCGCCAGATACTGCTCAATTGAACTTACATCTGCCGGCGGCAATGCCGGCAAACACTTTTCGGCTTGGGCTACCACCATCCGGGTAAACAGATGATCTGTGTTGCTATTCGACATATTTCTCCTTTTGTTAAAGAACAATTCTCAATAGATCTTCTTTTTACAGTATATCAGAGCTAATTATTGACTTTACATTAAAATTTTGTTTTAATTATGGCTTATGGAAATTCGAAACATCGCCATTATCGCCCATGTCGACCACGGTAAAACCACCCTCACCGACGCCTTAATGAAGCAAACTGGTGCACCCATGGAAGGCAGTATGGATTCAAACGCTCTTGAACAAGAGCGTGGCATTACTATTTATGCCAAAAATACCTCGATTATGTATAAGGGTACGAAGATTAACATCGTCGACACCCCCGGCCACGCCGATTTTGGATCTGAAGTTGAACGCGTTTTGCGATCAATTGATACCGTCCTTCTCATTGTCGACGCCCAGGAAGGCCCAATGCCTCAGACTCGCTTCGTTCTCAAAAAAAGCCTCGAGCTTGGTCTGAAACCGATTGTGGTGCTTAATAAGATTGACAAACCGGCCGCCCGACCCGACCAAGCCCACGAAGAAGTCCTCGAGCTCTTCATGGAACTAGGCGCCAATGATGCTCAGCTTGATTTTACGACTGTTTACGCCATTGGCCGCGAAGGTATCGCCAAAACAAAACTAACCGATGAAAGTAAGGACCTCACTCCCCTTTTGGATACTATTCTTAAAGAAGTTCCGGCCGCTAAAGCGGATGACGGGGCACCTCTTAAAATGCAGACTTTCAATCTCGGTTACGATAATTTTCTTGGTCGTTTGGCTATCGGCCGAATTTATGATGGTAAGTTAAAAACCGGCATGAATGTTTTCGTAAAAAAAATAAACGGCGAAACCAAGCCGGGTAAAATTACCAAACTCTTTACTTTCGAAGGCACCGACCGAAAAGAAGTACCTGAAGCTATGGCTGGCGATATCGTCATGATTGCCGGATTGCCGGAAATTTACATCGGTGAAACGATTTGCGCCGATATGAATACCGAGGCTCTACCTTCAATCAGAATTGATGAGCCCACTATCGCTCTTAATTTTTTGGTTAACGACTCGCCTTTTGCCGGCCGAGAAGGAAAATTCGTCACCGGTCGTCAGATCAGGGAACGACTTGAAAAAGAACTGGAGATAAACGTCGGTCTTAAGGTTGATTTTAACAGCAATGAATATTTTAAAGTTTTTGGGCGTGGCGAACTCCACATTGCCATTCTTCTTGAAAATATGCGCCGGGAAGGATACGAATTGCAGATTTCCCAGCCTCAAGTGATCGTCAAAGAAGAAAACGGGGTCAAGATGGAACCGTTCGAAGAGGTAATCGTCGATGTACATTCGGAAACATCCAATGTTGTTATTAAAACGCTGACCGAGCGACGAGGTCTGCTCATGAACATGAAAGATGAAAACGGTATCACCCGGATGATTTTTGAAGTACCGACTCGAGCACTGCTTGGCTATCGAGGGCAGTTTGTCATTGATACTAAAGGTGAAGGTATTATTTCCTCACGCTTCATTGAATTTCGACCACATGCCGGTGAAATCAAACGGCAGGAGTTTGGTTCAATGGTTTCTATGGAATCCGGTAAAGCCGCCGCCTACGCTCTTGAAAATCTTCAGACTCGCGGCACTCTCTATATCGGTCCAGGAGATGAAATTTACGAAGGAATGATTGTCGGTAACGTATCGAAAGGAAACGATTTGACTGTTAACCCAATGAAGGGTAAGCAGCTTACCAACGTCCGCTCAAAAGCTTCGGATGGTCTGATTCAGCTTGCGCCGCCATGGCGCCTGACAATCGAACGCGGCATGGAAACTATGGCTGAAGATGATTATCTTGAAATCACCCCAACTTCCGCCCGCCTTCGTAAAAAATACCTCAACGAAGCAGCGCGCATTAAAGCAGAGCGAAAAGTGAAGTAATCATTCTTCGAGTTTTTTAATTCTTTCTTCGTGATTAACGACGACATTCTCGATTCGTTCGGTTTGTTTAGCAGTCGCTTGAACTTGTAGACTTATAATTTCATCACGCTTTTTTGCATCATCTAACTCTCTGTGGACCTTTGCAAATTCCAAACCCATTTGTTTAAACTGATTCTGAGTCATAATCGCCAGACTTTCCAGTCCGCTCTCAACAATCGTCCGAACTTCATCACGCGTAGGAAGTTCATCTACTTTGTTTTTTAAGCTAGAAACCGTTCTGTCTAAAGCAGTAACTGTTTTATTTAAAGTAGCAACTACTTTATCCAATGAAATTACTTTTTGAAGTATTGTTTGAAGTATATTCTCCATGTCCTCAATTATAC
>CAZYVN010000038.1:0-445 GCA_964650925.1 uncultured Candidatus Saccharibacteria bacterium | reverse complement strand
AACTTCATTCTTTCCAACGCAATAAAAAACTAAACAAAAATTTAATAATTTCTTCATCTCCCCTTGAGGGGAGAACTTACGTACTTGTAAGGTGGGTGTCATAACGAGTCCTCAAGCCGATATTCGCCGATCTTGGTTCGAACAATTTTAAAAGCCAGGGCCGGCACACCGACTTTTTTCCCGAGATTATTAACGATTCCTCTCACATATGTACCGCTCGAACAAGAAATTTTAATGCGCATGATATTGAAACATTCCTGACTGGTTGTTTCAAAAAAATTAATCCAGGATTCAAATATCGCTTTCTGTCGAAAATCACCATTCACCCGAATGATAGTTTCAAAAATATGCCGACTTAATATGTCTCGAGGTAAACTATACGTTAGTAGCGGCATTATCTCGTGAATCTCAACCTCCGTTTCCGGTAAATCAATAAGATCTATTT
>CAZYVN010000037.1:0-6102 GCA_964650925.1 uncultured Candidatus Saccharibacteria bacterium | reverse complement strand
CAGTACCGATTACCCACACAAAGAAGTAACGGTTGACCTGTCGGGGTGGAATTGGCACAACGATGGTCAATACGTACTTACGTTTGTCGCAAAAGATCAAAGCGGCAATCTCTTAACAAGTAAAAACGTGACGATCCATGTTTCTTCGACACTAACCGTCGCTACTTCCAACACTCCGATCTCAACATCTTCGACTTTCCCTACCACAACCGCACCGACGGTGGTTACAAGCGCGACACCGGTTGCGACGGTAGCGCCAGCGGTCAGTGTCGTCAATAAAGTTACTCAGATCTGGTGGCCCACAAACGGTTCGAGCTTGACCGGCAGCCAACCATTTAAAGCAATGGTCACCGGTCTTGATGTTAGTCAGTACTCAATGTATTGGCAAGTTGATGGAGGTCAATTAAACGTGATGTCGAACAACAGTACCGATTACCCACACAAAGAAGTAACGGTTGACCTGTCGGGGTGGAATTGGAAAGGTAGCGGTCCATACACGATTACCTTCGTTGCCAAAGATGCGCAAGGAAACGAGATAGGTCGCACTTCGAGCGTGATCACTATTGCCGGTGCCCCAACCACTCCAAGCATTACTCCTACAGTGACAACCGCTCAGAATCCCCTTTCAAGCGCCAGCTTCTATGTAAAGCCGAGCAGCGACGCTAAAAATCAAGCTTCGATCTGGAGAATTTCCCGACCGGCTGATGCGGCTGTCATGGACAAACTAGCTCTACAGCCTGACGCTGATTGGATTGGTAATTGGAACAGCAATGTTCAAAGCGATGTTAATACCTATGTCTCGGCGGCGGTCAGCAAGGGTCAGGTACCGGTACTTATTAGCTATAACATTCCTGGTCGAGATTGCGGTAGCTACTCGGCCGGAGGCGCAAACAGTCCGGCGGGTTATCAAACCTGGATCTCGCAAGTAGCGGCCGGAATTAGTAATCGAAAAACGGTTGTGATTCTTGAACCGGATGCCTTGGCTGGAATCACCTGCCTTTCATCCCAGGACCAGGCAACTCGAACTTCACTTATTAAAGGAGCGGTATCGACTCTTAAATCAGCAGGCGCAATCGTCTATATTGACGCGGGAAACTCAAGCTGGGTAAGCGCCCAGGATATGTCGACCAGACTTATAAATGCCGGTATCAGCCAAGCGGACGGTTTCGCTCTCAACGTTTCAAACTTCTATACCACCAACGATAACGAAAACTACGGCATCGCTCTCTCAAAATTGGTTGGCAATAAACACTTCGTTATTGATACGAGTCGAAATGGGAATGGTTCAAACGGACAGTGGTGTAACCCTTTAGGTCGAGCGGTTGGTCAAAGTGCTACGGCAAATACCGGTAATCCGCTCGTCGATGCCTTCTTATGGCTCAAGGTCCCCGGCGAATCAGATGGTGCGTGCAACGGCGGCCCTTCGGCTGGAACCTGGTGGCCAGATTACGCTCTAAACATCGCTAAGGCTGCGGGGTACTAATCTAACTTGACTTTCGGTATAAAATCCGCTATAATACCGACCAGCATGAACACCTTAAACTCCAGTGATGTCAAATGTTTGTTTGACGCCCTCCACGCGGTAGTTGACGGTAAGATGTCCGAGCAGGATGCCCTTCGCGAGCGCCGAAAAGTTCTCGAGAAGCAGCGCCATGCCGCGTTGACGGGCCAAAGCATTCCCCCGGTCAAATCGTCAAACGACGATGACTGGTGGCGAAAGCTCTGATGGTTACTCAAGAACGTGGTTGCCCTAGTGGTAGCCACGTTTTCTTTTTCCAGACTTTTTTGTAAAATCATTACAAACAAGTTATACTCACTCACATACCGGCCCTATCGTCTAGCCTGGTCTAGGACATGAGATTCTCAATCTCAGAACATGGGTTCAAATCCCATTAGGGTCACATTTGATATTTTTCTCTAATCCAAACGATTTCGCAATCGCTTTCTTTCCAGCTCTGTTTTTTAATGAAAACAAGAGCTGCCTCGTGCCCATTGGTAAAGGCGTCGAGAACCAAAATCTTCTTTTTCATGTGTTTTATCAATGTTCTATCCTGAGACCAATAGTGCCATAAATACGAAAAATTGACAATTGTTTAATTAATAAGTGTTGACTTTATTACCAAAATGTAGTAATTTCATCCTAGATTCAAACGATAGGAGTACCCAACATATGAACGAACAAAAGCTGCAGACCGGCCAACAAGTGACCTTTGAATCACAAAGCGGGCCGACCCCGTGGGATGGCAAGCAAGCCGTGATCCGACGCACCGACCACATCCTCAACAACGGTCGTCGGGACTATCACTACTTCGTTGAGTTTGGAGACGCATGGCAACGTTGGGCCACAGAAAACGAACTGACTCCGGCTTGATCGACGCCAGAAGTGGTGCTAAACTAAAAGCGTCTTCGAAATCGTGTCAAAACTGGTTGGAATACAGGTTCCCGAACTTGAAGACAACCCTGCCATGAGTGTGGCAGGGCTTTTTTATATCGTAACAAAGGTCAGCCTCTAAGCGAAGAGCTTGAGCTCATGGCGGACGAGATTAACACTCTCATTTCGGCGTATCGGGAGCGGTCATTTGTCGAGAAGACTCAAGCCGCGCGAGCGGAAATGGAAAAAGAGCTCGAACGCCTCACTCCCCTCACCTGGGCGACCTGCCGAGTCTACGTTTCCCCTAAATGCCGGGTCTACACGGAAGATCCGTTCGCCATGTCCGGATCTTCAAGTTTGACATTCCCGACCCTGAGCGACCGGGCTCATTTATGGCCCGCCTTGGCAAAAAACTCAAGATCAAAACAGTGGATCCAATCCCCGCCGGCACCTACGTCACCCTCAATGTTTACAAGGAGGATAAAATCTCCTTGGTGCATGCGGTGTGAAATTGAAGGAATCACACAAAAACAAGCCTCGCCAGAGTAACATCGGCGAGGCTTTTATATTTATATTAATAGAATGCTACCGAGTAAAGAAACGAGACCACCCCACCAAAACACCCCTGCCTCATGCAATCTCTTAAACTCGGCAAGGGCCGGTACAATAAGCCTACGCCAATGGCATTAAGAGCAATGGCAAGAAGGAGCTCTGTTGCCCGATTAGTGGCCAGCAAACCATACCAACAAAAAAGAAGACCAAGCGGGATGAGGAAAACTTGAAGATTCATTGTAAGGTTACCTTTCTGTCCATAAATTATAATATCCGATTTCACAAGTCAAGCTATTTTTTGTAATTTTGACAGGGGGTGATTTCAAATGATAGTATCTTTGATGGATATTGAGAGGGTAAAAACCAAAACATAAAAGAAAGGCTTGAAATGGATGTTGAATGGCTGATCAAAGAACTCAAGAAACGCTTGCCTGATGTGGTAGTGAAGGTGGATGAACCGGAGCTTGCTTCCGGCAATTACTGGCTCGACATCAAGAGAAGCGACAAAGAGATCGTCGTCGAATGGCGACAAAAGGAAGGTTTCGGATTTTTCGCCGAGGATGCTTCGTTTGGTGAAGGGCCGAACGAAATCATTGCCGACAAAGAAGCGGCGCTGGAGAAAATCCTCTCCGCATTTAAAACATAGCAATGGATCTTTTACACAAAGGAGAAGTTATGACCATAACAAGACTTGATTCTGATCGAGTGGACGCAGTCTTCATGGATTGCTTGTTTAAAGAAGGTGAAGATACCAGTAATCACGTGCGGGCTGAAGGCATCCTGAGAAATGTTGGCTTTCATCCTCAACGACTCTAAGGCTACAAAGCCGACATCGAAGCGATGCTCGACGAGCTGCCTGACAGTTTCAAAAAGTCCGGTGGCGGCGGGATGTCGTTCCAGAACGCCTGCGTTGATAAGCAAGGTAATCAATGGACGGACTTCCACCAACGCATGGAACAGCTATTCCAACTTGGTATCGGCATTGGCAAAGTCGAATTACTCATGCCGCGCGAGATGTGGGCCATGCTTCCCGGCGGAATGCCCTACTATGCGATTAATTGATACGTAAAAATGACCTACTGCCGCGATCTAAAACATGGTTGCGGCTTTTTTATATGGTAGCACACGCCGATCTCTGTCAAGATATGGATCCGGCGCTGGCGACAGTGTCCTACGCAATGCAGACAGATAGGCCTGAAACCAAAGTTGTGGGCGGCGGCTGGATTGCCCGCGACACGGATGGAAACTACCACGTGACCGACGACTTTGTCACGCGGTGCTTTCAGTCTTCACCCGCGCATCGGCAACCGCAACCCGTAGCCAAGAAATAAAACTAGTTTTGCACCATCAGAGAGCCCTACGATACCGTAGGGCTTTTTACATACCTACTATATTTTATAGTTAAAAAGATTGACAACTAGGACGCAGGCTTCGTTGAAATTACCGCTTCAACCACTCCTCTTCCTGACGGACGAGGAGTGTATTTTTTTGTTCGGGATGAGCCAGGAGCTTTTCGACCACGCGTTCCATCCGGGTCGACTGGGAACCTTTGACAAGAACGAGGTCGCCTTTCGCCGCCAACGTCGAAAGATAATCCCCCGCTGATCCAGACTCGGTGAACGAAACAATCGAGTCGGCTTTCATGCCCGCTTTAAGCGCCCCTTCTCGAACATAGGCGGAACGAACCCCGACCGTGACGAGGATATTAGCGATACCGGCAATTTCCGCGCCGGCTTTTTTATGCTCTTCGATTGAAAACTTGCCGAGTTCCATCATGTCGCCAATGCAAGCAATTTTTCTTCCCGACACCGTCACCTCTTTAAATGCCTGAAGGGCTTCATGGAGGGCGATCGGTGAAGCATTGTATGTATCGTCAATAATCGTCGATCCGTCTTTACCTTCAAGAATATTCATCCGGCCGCGCGGCGGCACGTGTTCCAGAAGAGCCTGCCCAATATCGACGAGATTAAGATTCTGGGCTACCCCGACCGCCACCCCGGCAATAATCGGATACAAATGTTGCAAACCAAGAACACCCGAAAGAGCGACCGGCACGCAGTTGCTGCCATGATTGACCTTAAAACTAATGCCCGTCGGTACCCCATTTTCATACGAGACCCGTTGATGCGAGCCTTCAATATCGGCACCGGCCGTAAAACCAAAGGTGATTACCCGAGCCGTATTCAACTTTTTAAAATCCATAACATCGGCATCATCGTAATTAAGAATGAGAACGCCATCGGATTTTAGAGCTTTGACCAGGTAAGCTTTTTCGGCGATTAAATGTTCCCGCGATTTAAAGAATTCAACGTGGACAGGTACGGCGCTAAACCTCGTTACCACCACCACATCCGGCTTGATCCACCGAGCCAGGTCTTCGATATCGCCCGGTCGGTCAGCGCCAACCTCAAGCACCAGCCAGGTCGGAAAATCATGCGGCAAAAAGATAAGCTCCAGGCCGTACCAGATATTTTTTAACCAGAGGATGGGGTTATTCCATGCGTTTGGACAACCAAGAATCGTAAGCGGCACACCGATATCGCTATTAAAACTCTTCTCGCTGCGACGTACGAAAAAATGCGAACTGAGGATTGTGTAGATGACGTCCTTGGTCGAGGTCTTGCCGACGTTGCCGGTCACCGCCACAATTTTCGGTTTGTATTTCTTGAGAACCGCTCTCGCTTCCCACTCCAGGACTTTAGCTATAGTTTTTTTAAATATTTTTTTCATGGTTATCTGTCAGGTGGTACTTCATAATAATTAATTAAAAACTTACTTAAGTCAATAAACGGCGGGGCCAGCGTTTCGGAAGAAAAGTTGGCGTTTTGCGGTCTCTTGGCAAACATAAAGACGATAAATTTCGGGTCATAGGCCGGAAAATAACCGACAAATGAATGGAGCGTTCGATCATTATAGTAACCACCCTGCGGATCAGCAATCTGAGCCGTACCGGTTTTGGCAGCAATACTGTAGTGATCCATTTTAGCCTTACCATTGAGAAGAGAGGTGTCCACCGCCACGACCATCATTCGACTGACTTCATCGGCCGTTGTTTTTTTAATGACCCTAACACCGGCATCCGGACTGATTGTTTTAGTAAAGCCCGAGGTGTAATCGATCTCTTTTACTATATGAGGTTTGATCAAGAGACCGCCGTTTGCAAGAACGGCCAGAGCCCG
>CAZYVN010000036.1:0-6317 GCA_964650925.1 uncultured Candidatus Saccharibacteria bacterium | reverse complement strand
TACTTAAAAAATCAGTATGAACCTGAACTTGTAATTTTTTTCGAAAACGCCCGGCTAACTTTTTACCAACCCAACCGGTCTCAAACGGATCTTGAGTAGTAATGATGACCTGTTCACCCATCGTCCGGAGTTGCTCCCTACCTAAACGCAACGCGCCCCAAAGACAGCCGATCCTGGTCAAAGAATGAGTCGGGTAAATAAAAACATTGGGAGCAATGGTCTGGGGTTTCAGATGGTGAGATCGCCGCGAGAAGGTAATAATGTGAAGCTCTTCGACCAGTTGACCATATTCAATCATCCTCGCTCGAGCAGCGCTTCCTTCGACAAAAATCGATCGATCGTTGGCAATACTTAAGACTTTCATTGCAGTGAATTATAAACTGAAATAAACTCTGCGGCGATCTCATCCCACGTGTGCATAAAAGAGAAGGCCTCGACTTTTTTCTTTTGAGCGAGATAATTGTCGGGCTGACAAAGCCAGAGGATTTTCTCTTTGATATCATTTTCATCCTGAGGATTAACAAAAACCGCGATATCCTTGACTCGTTCATTAATACCGTTTTCATTAGTAAGGATAAAAGGCTTACCGCGAGAAATAGCATCGAGGATCATATTGGGGCTGATATCGCCGAGTGAAACAAGAATGACCGCGTAACCGTTTTCAATTTTTTTTAAAAACTGGTCACGAGAAACGGTTGAAAGATCGAGGGAAATATCGGCATTTTCAGCCCGAGCTTTTTCAAAAGCTTTTTTGAGTCTGTCGAGGTTTTTCCATTTGAGCGGTCGAGTACCGCCAACAAAGATCTTTGATCCGAGCGCCGAGCCCGACTGTGCAGCCGACATTTTCGAGCCATAATAATTTTCGATCACCTTGGAGGTTTGATACGATATATCGTAAGAGTCGCTAAAGAGACGGCGTTGCCAGTCGGTGCTAAAAACCAAGCATGAGGTGTTTCGCAGCGTCCAGCGGGTGAGCTTAAAAATCAGTCGTTCTTTGGCATTCCACTTTGATGTTCGAGTAGTATAAAAATCTTTCAGTAAGACGAGGTCGCCTGTCCGCTCGACGTAACCTTCCCACAAAAAATCTCCGCCGGTTCGGATGACGATCTTTTTACCCAAAAGTTTAGCAGCAAGAACGGCCGGAAAACCAACGCTGAACGTATCGAGAGCAATTACATAGTCGACAAACGGCATAACCGCGAGCGCGCGCAGAAAAAATAAAAGATGCCTGATTCCGGTGGGTAGATACCGCTCAAGCGTGTAGATTCTCACGTAAACCTCGTGACCGGCACGCTTAAAAGATTCCGCCAATTCCTTAGCGTATTGAGCCGGCCCGCCAATCTGCGGCGGAAATATCCCCGTGACAACGAGTATTTTCATAACTCTCAAATTGTAGCGCTCTTTGGCCCTAAAATCCACCATGACATACTTTCTATATGAAGAAAAATCTCGACACGGTAACACTCATCGGTATCGACTGCGCTAATATCGACCGACTCGTATTGGCGGCAAATATCTGCCAGGAACATTTTAATTTTGCGAATGTTAAACTTCTGACATCTTTGCCGGCTTCCAATCATAAACACATCGTCCCTATCGCTCCCCTACCTTCAATACCGGGTTACTCGCGTTTTATGTTTGAAGAACTCGATCGCTATGTCGATACACCGCATGCACTCATTATTCAATACGATGGTTTTATTTTAAATCATGAGGCATGGACGGACGAATTTCTAAACTATGATTACATCGGTGTCCCATGGCTCGTCGCCGATTGGTCAGTCCGGGATTTTGGATTTCCAAAAGAAGCGCTCGGTACACTCATTGTCGGAAACGGAGGATTTTGCTTGCGCAGCAAACGGCTCATTTCTCTCTGTAAAGAATTCGCACTAGCAAAAAGAATAACAGAATTTCATCCTGAAGATACAGTCATTTGTGTACACAAACGGCAAATGTTTGAAGAAGCGGGTATGCGATTTGCACCGATCCCTCTCGCCAAACAATTCAGTTTCGAATCAATCAACGATGAACACAAAGCTTGGAACGGCCAATTCGGCTTTCACGGCATCCGCTGGACCGACATATCACAATGGCAAAAGGCACATCCAGAGTACAGAGTCGACATGGAGAAAAACACGATTGAAAAAATATAAATACCTTATACAAACACTCTCTCCTTCATCTCCTTCGCAATAAGATTCCAATCATATTTTTCGATGGCGAGTTTTTGTGCATTTTGAATGATGTAATCACGAGATTCTTTGTCTTTGATGAGTTTTTCTACTTTTTGGGCGATGCTTTTTGGATTATGGACTTCACAGAAAAGTCCGGTTTCGCCATCCTTTATAAAATCAACAATACCGCCGACCGGCGTAGCAATGACCGGCAAACCGGCCGCCATCGCTTCAATAAATGAAATACCGAGGCCTTCCGAAAGCGACGGCCGAATAAAAATATCAGCGTTGCGAAGATAATTGGGCAGTTCAGCATGAGCAATGTAGCCCAGAAACCGAACTCTTTCTTCCAACTGCAACCGTTCAACTTTTTCTTTAAGAATTTTTTCCAATGGTCCTTCGCCGGCAATGACCAGTGTCACATCTTCCGGTAAGTAAAGCAGCGACTCAATAATATCCCCGGCGGCATTTTTTTCCACCAATCTCGACGTCGTTATCAACACCGTATTTTCCCTTTCAGTTCCATTCTTGAATCCTGACTCCTGAATCTTAAATCTACGCAAATCAACGCCATTTGGAATCACCTCCAACCTTCCTTCGTACCCCATGCTTCTGGCAAAATCTCCCAGGTACTGCGAGATGGCTTGCACTACTGAAGTATTTTTAAAAATTCGTTTATAGAAAAAAGACACCGCTCGGATGTGCCAGCGACCAATTATATGCTCAACCGAATCCCCTTCTTGCAAGGTGACGACGTAGGGCACTTTCGAAAACCATTTCAAAAACAAGGCCGGAAATCCCATGTAGGACATCATCGCCCAGGATAGATCATATTTTTTCTGATGGTTAAGTCTTACTGCTTTTATAAAGGCCGCCGGTACATACCAGATTTTATTGAAATAACGAGTCGTTCCAAAACCAACTCGGTACACATTAATAGGTCCGATTTTTTCATACGGCAGATGATCCTTGTCCAACCTCAACGCTATCATATCAAACTGAATATCACCGCTTAACCTGTCGGTAATTTCTTTAATCGCCACTTCCGCTCCCCCGACAAATCGTGGGTAGTAGGCCAGTGAAAATATCAGTATTCGTTTCATAGGCCGATATTACTCTACTTTAAGGATTTTGCGAAGCTCGGCTTCCGGCACCTCCCGAGATTCTTTGCGTTCAGGAGGTGGTTTTTGAGGCTGTGGCTGCGGATGCGAAACCGAAGAAGGTTGAGCAGGCTGGGTCTTTACCGCCGAAGAAAGAGCTTTCTTGAGCTCGTCAAGATTTTGTTTAGTCGGCTCTTTTTGATCATTTTTTATCCGTTGTTGTGAAAGCTCGCCGAGCGATACGGTTTTTTTAACTTCGACAGGCGGTTGGGTTCGAGCCTGAGCTTCGGCTTTCATAACCAATTCGATTTTTTGTTTTAATGTTAAACCATCACCCTCCATTTTTGGTTTCGGGTTGGCAGGAGGATTTTTTGGTGGCTCCGGCGGTGGTACTGGACGAGGTGATTGAGCGGGCGCAGGCGGTGGACTGGCGGGTGATGGATTGAACGTCGTCTTTGGGGCGGGATTAAAGGGTTGAGGATGAGATTGAGATGGTTGATAACTTGAAGATGGCGCTCTCGGCTTGGGGGCAGGTGGCGGAACAGTCGGCTGGTGCCAATCTTTAATAGTTTGTTCAACCAGGGCTCTTGGTTTGGCAAATTGAGCTCTCGATTCGGCAATTACTTTATCGCGCAGCGAAACGGTCGGCTCTTTAATAGGTGGCAAGGTTGTAGCTGAAAAAGGATGGGAACCAATACCATCAATCATCAGTTTGAGATAAATCTGAGCGAAACCGAGGTTGACAATATCTTCGGCGGTAAACTGCGGTGCAAACTCCTTCTCCAATACTTCAGCGTCATACGAACCGACCCGAAAAACAATCATTGTGCCAACGTTACCGAAAACCGCCGCCCTGACTTCTTCTTCCATTTGTTCAATGTATTGGTGAGCAATAGTGAGGTTGAGTTTGTATTTGCGGGCTTCGGAGAGAATGTCGGCAAAGGATTCGTTGGCGAAGGACTGGAATTCGTCGACGTAGAGATAAAAATTCGGCATTGTCTTAATGACTTTGTCGGACATATCGGCGCGCGACATCGCCGCCAAATAAATTTTGGTGATGAGCATACCACCCAAGAGATTGGCGTTTGATTCACCAATGCGACCTTTGGAAAGGTTGATGATAAGGATTTTCTTTTCATCCATTATCTTACGGATATCAAAAGAAGACTCTGGCTGGCCGATCATGTTTCTGATCAAGGCATTTGTCGTAAACTGGCCGATTTTATTTTGAATAGCAGGAGTAGCTTCGGCGGCGAATCGTTCGGTATACTTGGCGAATTCATCCACCCAGAACGACTTGACGGACGGATCAGTGACATTATCAACCACTTTCTTACGATAATCCTTATCGGCAAGCATTCGATTAACGCCAAGGAGAGTAGCATCAGGATATTCAAGAAGTGCCAAAAGTGTGTTACTTAAAATGTACTCCATTCGAGCCGACCAGGCATCTGCCCAGATCTTTTTGAAAGTCGACATGAGACCCGAGACAACAAGGTGGCGTTTATCCGGGTCAACCTTTTCAAGGACATTAAAAGAAACCGGGTACTCAAGATCGAAGGGAGCGAAATATATTACATCCTTGACGCGATTTTCAGGCACATAATCAAGAAGCAACTCAGCGGTCTTGCCGTGTGGATCGATGAAAGCAAAACCTTCGCCGTTTTGAATATCTTGAACGGCCATGTTTTCAAGCAACGTTGATTTACCCATACCGGTTTTACCGATCACATAGACGTGTTTTGTTCGATCCCTTGACTTAAGACCAAAAGGAACCCTTTTACTACGCGAGTCCGTTTGGGCAAAATAAGTAATTCGATCTTCCATAATTTTTCCTAATTATAATATATAAATGTCAAACGAAGAAGCGCGACCCTTACAGGGTCGCGCTTGTATGGCTTGGGCTCTTACGCAGCGAGGGAAACTTGTCGGGCGCTGGTTTGCTTCAACGTCTTCTGCACTACAGGGAGACTCTTGATGAACTCCTGCTGCTGAGACCGAGGTACCTTCTGGATTTTGCGAGCGGTGAGCTCGTCAATTTCGTGTTTTTGACCCATGAAGGTTATCGAGAATTTTGCCATAGATTTTTTTAGGGGATTTGGAACGTTTTCAAATAAAAAAGAAGCTACACCTTCTTTGAATGTACGCCTCTCTTTTGTTCTGGATACTAACTTTACACCTCAGCCAAAAAAAGGCAAGTGTGGAAAACTATTTCTCGAGAGCCCCTTCTGTATAGTTATTACTAGGTGACCAAAGAAGCCAACTGTCAAGACCTGCATCGTAGGTAGCTTTAATTTGTTTCCGGACTGCCGCCGCATCATAAATTCCACCATAATTAAAGTCTTGAAGCCATGGTCGAAGCTTTAAAGGCGTAATACTTGCAGCCATTGCTCGTCGAGCGGCGTTATCCATTGAAAACTTTACAATTTCATAGGGATAGTGGTTAGGATTATCATAACCGTCAAAATGCGGCGGATAGTGCGACGGGTATACCATCGGATCAATGTAATCAAAATAATTCAATCCATACTCCAAATACTGACCGATCCCGAGGTCATCTTTGTTCATCGTGGTCATTCCAACATACTCGGCCGAGATTTCCGGCATCGTAGTGCCGCCAAAAGTGGCCGAAACCTTTGGATGACTACTGAGATAGATGAAGAACTCTTTAAGCGCTTCCTTCTTTGCTTTAGTGCCACTGTACGGAAAAGCAATGTCTTTCATATTACCGTCAGAAGGAAACCGAACGTAGTCGAAATTAAACTCGTCAAAACCATCGGCGTAACTTTCTTTGGCGATATCAATAAGGTAATCCCACACCGGTTTAGCGCTCACGTCAAGCCAGCTAATCCCTTTAAAATCTTTCCACACCGCCCCGCTTTTTTCTGTTCTAACCGCCCATTCCGGATGAGCTTTAACTAAGTAAGCATCCTGAAAAGACGAAACTCTGCCGATAACATAGATACTCTTTTTATGAAGCTCGTCTATGAATTCGCGGATATCCGGAATGCGTTTCTGTTCCGAACCGAAAGCCTTTAACTCT
>CAZYVN010000035.1:1595-6350 GCA_964650925.1 uncultured Candidatus Saccharibacteria bacterium | reverse complement strand
CAGTTATAGATAGCCGTAAGCTGCGGACAACCGATGCCGGCCACCACCCTTGTAGTGCAGATTGAACCGGGACCCTGACCGACTTTGATACCATCGGCGCCGGCCCGGACCAACCGTTTGGCTGATTCTCCTTCGGAAATATTCCCGGCCACAACGTCGATATTCGGATGAAGTCTCTTCAATTTTTTGAGCATCTCAAAGACTCGCGCCGAATCACCGTGAGCAGTGTCGATAACCAAAGCGTCAACGCCGTAACCAACAAGCATACCGGCCCGTTCGACAGATTCCTCGTCGGTTCCGATTGCTGCCGCCACCCGCAAATGCTGGTTTTTATCAACATTGTAATTGTTCGAATTACCTCGAGCCCGCTGAACATCCGAGAGAACATAAAGCCCGGCCAAGTTGCCTTCCTTATCAACAAGCGGCAGGACTTTCTTCTTGCTTCCTTTCGCCTGCATAATCGTGTAGGCCTGCGGCAAGCTTGTGCCTTTGGGTGCGGTCACGAGTTTGTCACTCATGACTTCCTTTGCCGTGAGACTTTTCTTTTCGCAAAAGTCGAAATCGGTTTCAGTGAGAATACCGACCAACTTGCCCTCGCGGTTTAAAACCGGAAAGCTACTGAAGCGATAGTTCTCAACCTGCCGCATTCTGGTTATCTCGGCAATGGTCTCGTCTTCGAAAACAGTAACCGGCTTTTCAATGAGACCGTTGAGGTAGACTTTTACTTTCCTAACCTCTTCGCTTTGCGCTTGAGCGGACAATCCGCGGTGAATAACGCCGATGCCTCCAAGCTGGGCCAGAGCGATAGCCGTCCGGTGCTCGGTGATCGTGTCCATGGCGGCACTCGCGATCGGAATGTTGAGCGGCACGTTTCTTGAAAATCGGGTTTTCAAGCACACTTCCGCGGGCATTATTTCAGAATAGTCCGATCGGATCCGGACATCATCGAATGACAATCCGTAGCCGCCGCGTTCGATTTTAGCAAAGAAGCCATCCTTTTTCAGTTTTTGCATAGATCATCTTTCTTTTATTTTTACTGACAAACAACAATTGTTTACGTTTCTAGCCATAGCCTATACAAATAGGGCTGGGATGTAAAGCCTTAACGGTTTTCTGTTATACTTAAGCATTATGCGACAGACCTCGTGGCATTTCTATTTAAACTCCGACCAGGCTTGGGATGCCATGCTTATCGCATGCAAAAACGCCAAAACTGCTATTGATCTTGAGCAATTCATTTTACGAACCGACGATATCGGCAATAAATTCATAGATGTCCTTCGAGAGAAAGCCAAGGAAGGCATTCGAGTAAGGATTCTTTGCGACGCCGCCGGCAGCTTCGGTTTATACAATTCAAAAATTCCGGAGCAACTCCGAGCTGATGGCATCCGGATGGCCTTTTTCAATACCTTAATTCCCGGCGGGAAACACAACTACACCGCCTGGCTTTTTCGCGATCATCAAAAACTGCTCATTGTCGATGGGGCTATCGCTTTTACCGGTGGAATCTGCCTATCTGAAGAAATGCGCCATTGGCGGGATACTCACGTTCGAATTGAAGGCGAGGTGATCGAACAGATGCAGTATTCTTTTAACAAAATGTGGCGGCGTGCTTTTAAGAACAAAGAACGAAAGAAGATGGAGACACCGCCGACGTCGTCGGGCTTTACATATGTTACAAACGCTCCTCTGCCCGGCCGCCGATTCCTTTATCATAATTTCATTGACGCCATGCGAGGAGCGCGAAAGTACATATACCTCACTACTCCCTACTTCGTTCCCGATCATCGTTTCGCCCGAGTTTTGAAACTGGCGGCCGCGCGGGGTGTCGATGTTCGCCTCATTCTTCCTCACGCCTCCGATCATCCGATCGTTGATTATGGTTCCCAATCTTTTTTCAATAGTATTCTTTCGGCCGGAGTTCGAATTTTTCGCTATAAAAATCTTATGATCCATGCCAAGACCGCAATCATTGATGACGAATGGGCGACGGTCGGTAGTTTTAATTTGGACAACTTGAGCTTCCTCTATAACTTTGAAGGCAACATCGTTTCTCACAACAAAGCTTTTGCTCTTGAACTAAAAAGACACTTTCAAGAAGATCTTCAAAAAACCGACGAGCTGACCGAAGAAGAGTGGAAAAAAAGGTCGATTACCCAAAAAATCTGCGAATGGTTAACCTGGCCAGTCAGAAAAATACTATGACCACGATTTCCAGCCGAAAACAACACATCATTCGAGATCTCTTCTTCATTGCCCTTAGCATCGCCATGACTGCGATCTTAGTCTTAACCGGTGCGATGGAGAAAATAGTGGCCAGTACTTCGGACCTTGGAATCCCAGGTATTTTCATCGCCGGAATATTTTTTACTTCGATGTTCACCCTAACTCCAGCCGGGTTGGTTCTCGCCGGACTAGCCGCTCACGAACCCATACTTCAGGTAGCGGTCATTGGTGCGGCAGGTGCTGTCATTGGTGACCTTTTCATTTATTTGTATGTTAAAGACGCTTTAGCGCCCGATATTTTCTATATTGTCGGAAAAACCCATGATCGAAGAATACGCCATTTTTTCCACCTTCGTATTTGGCGCTGGTTGACCCCGCTTCTGGGCGCCATCGTCATCGCCTCGCCGCTTCCCGACGAACTGGGTCTGGCGATGATGGGTCTTTCGAAGACCCGGAGTTTTCTCCTTATTCCCATCTCTTTTACCTGCAATTTCATTGCAATTTTGCTTATTGGCTTGGCTATTAACCATTTTTAGCTGCTCTTGCCTAAAAAAATCTGATATGCTATAAATAAGGCTCTATTAAGAGTAAATAATCATCATTTCATTGAGCAACCAACGAGTACGAATCAACCAACAAATCCGGGCAGCGGAGCTTCGAGTAATCACCGAAGACGGCGTCAATCTAGGGATTCTGCCGTTTCGAGAAGCAATCAGCAAAGCCCAGGAAATGGGACTTGATTTGATCGAGATATCGCCAAATGCCGTGCCGCCGATCGCCAAGATCATGGATTACGGCAAGTATCAGTACGATGAAAAGAAAAAAGAGAAGCGGGCCCGAGCGAGCGTCAGAAGCGTTGAAATCAAAAACGTTCAGGTGAAGATCGGTACCGGCGATCACGATCTCGAGCTCAAAGCAAAAAAAGCCTCTGAATGGCTTTCCGAAGGCCATCGAGTGAAGATAGATTTGTTTCTGACCGGTCGTTCCAAGTACATGGACTTTAATTTTCTTAAAGAACGTCTCGATCGAATATTGAAACTTATTACGCCGGAATTTAAAATCGCCGAGGAGCCTAAGAAAAGCCCGAAAGGATTGACGACGATAATCGAAAAGAAATAGCAAACCACATTTAGCATCAAATATATGAAAACAAACAAATCATACTCGAAACGTCTCAAAGTGACCAAAAACGGCAAGATCATCGCCCGAGGTACCGGTCAAAATCACTTTAACGCCAAGGAGAGCCGACGCAGCCAGTTGCATAACAAGAAAGGTAATCCATTTCCGATGAGCAACAAAGAAAAACGACGATTTTTAGTCAACTTCTAATCATAATCTACAGTCACCAACATGACACGAGTAAAAAAAGCGGTTAACGCCCTAAAAACCCGAAAAAATGTCCTCAAGATGGTTAAAGGCTATCGTTTTCGACGAGGCAACACCGAACGAGCAGCCTACGAAGCGATTTCTCACGCCGGTAATTACGCCTTCGCCCACCGACGAGACAAAAAAGGTACTTTCCGACGACTTTGGAATGTTCGAATAAACGCCGCTCTCCGACCAAACGGCATTTCTTACAGTAAGTTTATCGGCCTCCTCAAAACCAAAAATATCAAAATCGACCGAAAATCGATGGCGATGTTGGCTCAAACTCATCCGGAATCTTTCTCTCGTTTCGTTAAAAAAGTGATCTAAAGCTCGTAGGGTTTCCCCCGCTCCGGATAAAGAGCATCCACACCAAGATAGTCACGTAAACGTTGAGTAAGAAAAAGCGAAGCTTTCGGTTCACCCATGACCACAAAGACTTTTTTCAGAGTCTCTTTTGTGCTACCTACAAACTCGACAAGATGGTCCGAATCTTTGTGAGATGAATACCCATGAATGGTCTCTATTTCCGCTTTCACATCAACTTCTTGACCGTTAATCGAGACCTTTTTAACGCCGTCTTGTAATTTTCGACCAAGCGTGCCGACCGATTGATAACCGACAAGGAGAATAGTGCTGCGTGGATCAGGTAAGTAGTTAATTTCATGATGCGTCACCCTCCCGCCCGCGGACATGCCCGAACCGGCCAAAATAATCTTGGGATTTGGCGTTTTGTGAATCGCCATCGAATCCTGTCCACTCATCGAATACTTTAAACGAGGAAAATTGAAAATATCATCACCCTCCCGAATCTCCTCTTGAACGTGGTCATTGAAATAATTTTTAGAAGCCTTGTAAATAGCAGTAACCTTGATGGCAAGGGGTGAATCAACAAAAATCGGCACTGAAGGGATTAAATTGCACTCGACCAAGCGATTGAGTTCATAAAGAAGAACCTGGGTTCGCTCCAGTGAGAATGCTGGGATAACAAGAGCGCCGCCGCGTTTGATGGTCCGATTTATAACATCGGTAAGCATCGTCTCGCGGGCCTCCCTTGTCTCATGGTTACGATCACCGTACACACTTTCCATGACAAGCTAATCCACACCCTTAAGAGTTTCCGTTACCCTCAAAAGCGGAATTTGGCATGTACCCAAATCACGA
>CAZYVN010000035.1:0-1585 GCA_964650925.1 uncultured Candidatus Saccharibacteria bacterium | reverse complement strand
TTAAAGCAGCAATTGGCGAGTAACCACGATAACCGGTGAAGAGGATTTTTTTACCGGCAATTTAAAATTCAAACATCTACGAACCGAGCAAAAGTCCGGCATCCCACAAATAAACTGAGCAATCACCATCAATTACCGTTTCTTGATGATAAGGAATTTCTTTCCATAGCACCATAGCTTTGTCGATATCTTCCGGTTCATACAGAGGCAATACCCCTTCTCGAGCCGCTTCTTTAGCAAGTAATCCGCAAGCGTCTTCCAGAATAAGCCGGCCCAAACTTTTTGTTTCCGGAGTCGAATAAATAACACCTTTAAAACCGTCCTTGACCAATTTTGGAATTCTCCCGACATGATCAAGATGGGCGTGAGTAACAAATAGATAGCTGATTTCAGAAAGGTCGTAAGGAAAAGGCTTGCGATTATCATCAGTGGCAAACTGTTCACCCTGGATTAACCCGCAATCGACGAGAAATTGCTTGCCGTTGTATTTCACTTGAAAGTTTGCGCCGGTCACAATCCCCACCCCGCCCCAAAATGTCACGCTTGTTTCCTTCATACAAACATCAGTATACCAGAGAAAGAACGCGAAAAGAAAACGCCTCGACGCGCAAAGCGGGAGACGTTCTCGAACAGGGCTACTTAAGTATTGAACCTAGGTTTAACTAGGTGGGTTTCCGCACGCGCGTTCCAAAGAAGGCGCAGATAATAGGAATCCCTTAAAAAAAGTTATAGAGTTAATACTTGTAAAGTAACCCTGGGTCTATTATACACCCTACTCTAAACGGCCGTCCATGTTTACATCGTAAAGAATTTGTTCGGCAATGAGTTTATAATCTATGATTTCTTTTTCGCTAAACCAATGCCTGATTTCATCTTCGGCTTCTTTGACCGAACCGGAAGCGTGGACGAGGTTGCGGATGGATCGCTCGTCACCGTCGGTCATTTGGTAGGAATCGAGGACATAATCACCGCGGATCGTACCAACATCTGAGGTGAGCGGCTCTGTACCGCCGGTAATTTTACGAACAATCGCCACAGCATGTGCGCCTTGCCAGACCATGGCAATAACTGGTCCAGAGGTCATGTACTTAGCAAGCCTGCCGAGAAGAATATTGGTCACCTCTAAAGGATCGTCGGTAGGCGGCGTTAAACCCTTATCCTTGTAACCCTTAATCGTCTTTTCTCCGGTAATTCTGCGCCATTGGGGATCAAGGGTGTAATGTTTTTCGATAAGTTCCTGCGTCGCCAGCATCATTTTCATGGCGACCAATTTGAGTCCGACCCGTTCATAGCGCTTAATAATCTCGCCCATCAGTCCTCGCTGGATTCCGTCGGGTTTAATAATAACAAGAGTACGTTCGTGTTTTGGATGATTCATAGAACCGATTATAGCACGAAGATTCTAGAGCTCTAAACGAGTAATTCGAATTTCATGATTATCGGTAGTGGCAGTGAGGACTCGTTGATCCGCTCTTATTTCCTGCGTAAATTGAGTAAACTGACCGGTGATGATTTCAACCGCCGCTTGAAGCCTGCTTTGAAATTCTTCAACTACGATGCCGATGTAGCGTTTAATATCCGCGTT
>CAZYVN010000034.1:0-6471 GCA_964650925.1 uncultured Candidatus Saccharibacteria bacterium | reverse complement strand
AACAGAGGGGCTTTTTCGTAGTAAGGTCGCAGATCGTCAATGTCAATCGGCCAAGAACATGGATGCTTGAGGTAGGGCCGCGGCAGGAAATCAATTTCATCGAGTGGAGCGGAAAGGCCAGTCCACGTCGTCGATGTACCGCCAAGAACCCGTTCGCGAGAGGAAGGAAGAATGGCAATCTCGCCGATGTTTTTAACTTCGCGCAAAAGATCGGTTCGAGCTTCTTTTTTTAATCCCCCTGATTCAAGAACGCAGATTTTTTTACCTGACCGAGCCAACTCGGCGCAAAGAGTGAGACCGGCCGGGCCGGAACCGATGATACAGATGTCATATAGGTCGACCGGAGAATAATCACGGATGTTTTTAATCGCCATTTGCAGGGTATTGTACCACGTTTTGGAATTGCTTTAGCAGCTGCTATAATGACGGAATGCGTAGCAAAATAACCAGGCGGCAGCTTGATATATTCCTCGAAAAGCATGCCAGCCAAGAAAAAGTCATTGATATCGGGGCCGGCGGCTCTTCGTATGGCCGTTTTTTCCCACATCGAGTTTCGGTCGATATCGACCCGGCTCGTAAGCCTGACATTGTCGCCGATGCTCACCACCTTCCTTTCAAAGATGGCTCGGCGGCCATGGTCTTGTCAACCGATGTTTGTGAGCACTTACGAAATCCTGTCCAGGCGGTGGCCGAAATAAAAAGAATTCTTAAAAAAGGCGGCAAGGTCATTTTTACGACCCGTTTTGTTTTTCCGATTCATGATTCACCCAACGATTATTGGAGATTCACGAAATACGGGATGAAAGAGTTGTTCAAGGATTTTGAAATTCTCGAACTTGAAGCGGAGACGGTTAATTTCGAGACGATCGCCATTCTTTTTCAACGACTTGGTTATCAGACAAATCTTCGCTTTAACAAACCGATGAAATTTCTGCTTTTCCTGGCCGCCAAGATCCTGCCTCGGTTTAATTGGTTCATCAAGAAAGAATACGGCGACATCGGCCGAAAAACCGACGAGACCGGGATCCTGGCGAGCGGCTACTACTTAGTGGCTAGAAAAAAATAACCATGAAAAACAAGAACATTCTTATCACCGGCGGCGCGGGTTTCCTCGGTTCCAATTTGGCTCGGTTCTTTTTAAAAAATGGCAACAAGGTCATTCTTTGCGACAATCTCGGCCGAAAGGGCGCGGAGTTTAACCTCATGAAATTAAAAGAGGAATATCCCAAGCTTGTCCACTATGGCGTTGAAATAAGTGATATGCCGGCCGTGCTGGTTAAAGAACGACCCGATCTGGTCTATCATTTTGCCGCTCAGGTGGCAGTGACGACGAGCGTAGTCAGTCCGATCAGTGATTTTAGAATTAACGCCGAAGGAACTTTTCATATCGCTCGAACATGTTCCGAGCTCGGCATTCCGCTGGTGTATGCTTCGACTAACAAAGTCTACGGCGACAATGTCAACAATGTGCCGATTAAAGAATTAAAAACCCGCTATGATTATAAAGGTTATTTGGCCCAAAAAGGTATCAACGAGGATTTTTCGATTGACGCCAGCCACCACACGCCGTACGGCTGTTCAAAATTGGTTGGCGAGATGTATGTCAGGGAATTTGGGGGGGTCGCCAATCGTTTCTCCTGCATGTACGGCAAACACCAGCACGGCATCGTTGATCAGGGTTGGTTGTCCTACTTCGTCACTCAACAATTACTCGGCAAGCCGGTCACTATTTTTGGCGACGGTAAACAGGTCCGTGACGCTCTGCACGCCGACGATGTGATCCGACTGCTTGTCCTCGAAGGGGAACGACTACTCGATTCCTCGAAACCAAGCATTCGCGGGGAAGTTTTCACGATCGGCGGAGGCTTTACCAATACTCTTTCTCTTCTTGAGCTATGCCAAAAGCTCGAGATTAAACCAACTTTTGGCGATTGGCGGCCGGCCGATCAAAAAGTCTTTTATTGCGACATTTCAAAGGCCAAGAAAGTTCTCGGCTGGGAACCAAAAGTCAGCCTTGAGGAAGGACTTGAAGACCTTGTTTCCTGGACCAAGAATCACCTGAAAACGTAAGTCTTATGAAAATTCTTTTAATTTCTTCTTCGAATAATGTCGAAAACGGCGGTGGTAATTTAACCCATGAGTATTGTCGCTATTTAAAAAGCCGAGGTATTGATTTTATACTGCTGCTTCCTAAAAAAGAACCGCGCTACGATTACGTCGATTATCCGGTCGATTATGTTTTACCCGAATATATTTTCAACACTCGAACGAAAAAAGTAATCGATTACCTTAGATTTTCATATCCAACCGACGCCGATATTGTTCATTCAATCCTGGAATTTCCTTATGGCTTGATCGGCGCCAAGTTGGCTCGGAAATACAAGAAGCCGTTTATCGTCGGTACTCAAGGCACCTATGCCATCCGGCCGCTCTTACAGCAGCCTGACCGCTATTTCACCGCTTGGATGTACCGGACAGCTCGAGTAATAACCGCGCCGAGCGCCTTTACCGCCGATTCCATAAAAAAATTTATCAACCTTAAAACACCGATTAAAATAATTCACAATGGCGTCAATTTCAAACGCTTTGACGTCTCGGCGAATACAAAACCCATCCTCGAACGTTATGGTAATAAAAAATTACTCTTAACCGTCGGCGGATTAAAACCAAGAAAAGGTCAGGATATTGTTCTGGAGGCTCTGGCCATTTTGAAAAAAGATCGCGACGATTTTCATTATCTTATCGTCGGCCCGGATGAAAAACGCAGTGCGTACTTTGGCGAACTTCAACGAATCATCAAAGAGCATAATCTTGAAAAACAAGTGACGTTTGTCGGCGCGGTTCTTGGAAGCGAGCTTATTAATTATTTCCACGCCGCTTTCATTTATGTTCACACTCCACGTTTGGTCAACTGGAATTTCGAAGGTTTCGGCATCGTTTATCTCGAAGCCAGCGCCTGTAAAAAGCCCATTGTTGCCGCAGATTCAGGCGGTATCCGGGACGCGGTGGTTGATGGTGAAACCGGCCTCGTTGTGCCCGAAAATGACCCGACCATGACCGCCAAGGCCATTGCCAAGCTGCTCGATGACCCTTCATTGGCCGATCGGCTTGGTCAGGCTGGATACGAATACGCCAAAAAGCATGATTGGCCAAAAATTGGCGATCAGTACCTGGAACTTTATAAAAGCCTATTATCATGAAGCTCGTCATTCTCACTGATGAAATCTCGGGCGGCGGCGCAGCGGTTATCGCCTGGAATCATGCCAAGGCCATGCAGGTCGCGGGTTTTGAGGTGGTAGTGATTGCCACCTCTCCAAAATCCGAAGAAGAAGGCGAGAAGTTTGTTGATGGAATCAAGGTCCATGTTTTGCATTCGAACTATCCAGCGTTGTGGCGAGCTTGGCGTTCACTCAATAATCGTCGGGTTGTAAAAAAAGTCGACGCTCTTTTAAGTAAGAGTAAGCCGGATGTTATTCATGCTCACAATATTCATTTTCATCTTTCCTACGCGGCCCTGGCCGTTGCGCGGAAGTATTCATCGAGGGTTTTTTTGACCATCCACGACTCGATGCCTTTCCACTATGGAAAACTTTTTCCAGAAACGATTAAACAACAAGGCGATAAAATTAAAAGTTACAAAGTCTAGCCCCTTGAACAAATAAGTCTTTTCAAATGGCAGAAAAATCATTTTCGAAACATTATTATAAAAAAATATTTAAAGATTCCGAAAAAAATCTTCGCGGTAAGCAGTGCTCTCGCTCAAGCACTCAACGATAACGGCATTACTGATGTTGAAGTCCTTCACAATGGTATTGACGTAGCGGCCTGGCAGATGAGCGAAACTGAAGCTAACGACTTTAAAGAAAAGTTCAAACTTAATGATAGAAAAATTATCTTTTTCGGTGGTCGATTGAGTCGGGCAAAGGGTGGAGAGGTGCTTCTTGCGGCGCTTAAAAAGATTGCTGAGAAAGAACCAAAAGCGTTACTCTTGGTAGTTGGGGAAAAAGATCGTTATGCCGAGTCTATGCTGCGTCAGGCCGAAGGTTTAGACCTTAGTAATCACCTCATTTTTACCGGTTGGCTTTCACAACAAATGATTAAAAACGCCTATGCTGTTTCAACCGTAGTAGCGGTACCCTCGCTCTGCTTTGATTGGTTTCCAACGGTTATTCTCGAGGCTATGGCGTGCAAAAAGGCGGTTATGGGCGGTTGTTTTGGCGGGGCCAGCGAAATGGTTAAAGATAGCGAAACCGGGTATATCGTCGACCCAAGGAACATTGAAAAGCTTAGCGAGACGATTATTAAATTGCTTTCAGGCGACAATCGAGCGGCTCAATTCGGCCAGGCCGGCTATAACCGGGTCGCTTCGGAGTTTACCTTGAAGAGTTATGTCGAGACGCTGCGCAAATGGTATACTGAGGCGTCAGACCTTTAATCATATGGATTTTTTTAACACAACATTTTACGATAACGAGAGCGAAGGCTATTCGCGCAAACGCTACAACGTTACGCCGACTACCTACACTCATTTTTTCTTTCAGGACCGATTATCGAAAGTGGTGTCGCTTGTCGGTGAACATTTTAAAGACGGTCAGAATCTGATCATGATTGAAGATGGTTGTGCCGACGGCGTGGTGCTCTATTCGGTTGACTACCTCTACCCGGACCTTTTTTCAAAAATAATCGGCACCGATATCTCACCCAAGATGATTGAAGCGGCGGCAAAACGCAACAAAAAAGAGTATATCAGTTTTGTTATTAAAGACGCCATGCCGGAAGTTATCGCCGATTGCTTTTTGGCAATCGGCTTTGTTAGCCCTGGTATTTTCAAAGAGGAATTTGCTTTTATCGACCGGCATCTGGCTTCTAATGGACTGTGTATTATGTCGCTGGTTTCGAACAATTCGCTCTACGCAAAATTTAAATTGAAGGATAAAAAAATCGCCAAAGATTATCGAAGCTTCGCTGAATATGAAAAGATTCTTTCTGAGCGTTTCGAAATTGTCGATTCGGTGCCGTACGGACTTTTCATTCCAAAACTCTGGGCGGCGCCTTCCTTGGCCCGTTTCCTGCAACCTCTACTGGAAAAAATCTTACGACCTTTCCCGCAGCTTTTCCATGAAAAATTGTACGTCCTGCGACCAAAACCTTAACCGGTTATTTTTTTGAACAATCGATGAAGAAACGGTGCTTTTTCTTTGACTAGAAAATAAAAATTTGAAAGCGACGATGGGCGGATACCGAAAACGCGACGATAGGTATAAAGATCGGACTCGTGATTGATGGTATAAATCTGCGGGTGGCTAAGAGGGAGATCAAGTGACTTTGTCGGCAGGTTAGAGAGGCGAGCACTTTTACCCGTATGAGTAGCGCTTGCAGTCGCCCCAATATTTGAAATGAGATTTGAGGCCGGCATGATGCAAAGACCCTTTTCTTTAAAGCAGGTATAGGTCCAGGCGATGTCCCAGGTATCATTTTTATCCTCCGCCGTTCGAGTAAAGAGGTATTCAAAATAGTGGCGGGTGGTTCGATTTGGAAAAACATTACTGAACACCTCGTCCTTTTTAACGGTGGGTAGGGATTCCAGTCGACCGTCGTATTTTCGCCAGGCGCGTTTCCAGGTTGCCCAGCCCCAGATCTGAGCGATTCGGGAAAAATAATAACTTGTTTGCGGTTTGAAAAGAGGATTATCTTGTTGAAAGTTTGTTCCGCCAATGTGCATCACTCGTTCGTTAAAAGCATACCGCTCGAGCAATTCGTCGCAAAAAGTAAAAAATACCTGGTCGGGTAGGCAATCGTCTTCGAGGATAATGGCCCGATCGACTTTGCTAAAAACCCAATCAATGCCGGACCATACTCGCTGTCTGCAGCCAAGATTGTTTTCAGCATAATTCCGCTCGACTTTGCAGGGCCAGTCAATATTTTCGACGACTTTTCGAGCGGCATCGGTATAGTGTTTCTCCTCACCGTTTCGGGGACCGTCGGCGACGATAAAGAGCTCGGCTGGTCTGGCTTTTCTGATTGTTTCAAAAACCTTAGCCGTCTCTTCCGGTCGTTTAAAAATGAAAAAGGCAACAGGGCTTTTAATGGGTGGGTACATGGTGGGTCAAATCACTCCGCGAAGCGTAATAATTTTCATAAAATGAATCCGAGTCGGTAAAGGGGCCTTCAAAACGGTCGGTTGAAGGATTGTAGCGGTAGGCTTTGTAGCCGTAAGAAGCCAGGAGGTCGAAAATTTCCTTTGGCTTAGTACCGCTGCCTTGGAGAGGTATTTGGGAAATTTCGAAAGACAGGCAATCAACTTTACCGCTGCCGAGGATCTTTTTGGCCCCTTTAAAAACGCTCTTTTCAAAACCTTCAACATCGACCTTCAAAAAATTAATCTTAGAAATATGATGTTTGTCGCAAAAGGCGTCGAGGCTGGTGGTCTCGACTTCGACTGTTTCGGTAGGGGCGACGCAACAAAAGACC